>CAIUUO010000277.1 GCA_903902325.1 uncultured Bacteroidia bacterium | reverse complement strand
GTGCCTAAAGTGAACTAAAGTGACTAGAATGCCTAAAGTTGCAGCTTTTCAGTACCGTGATAATTAAGCATCTCAACTTTATTAACTCTAGTCACTTTAGTTCACTTTAGGCACTATTCTACAACGTCCTGAAAGTATAATCAGAATAATCCGTTACAATTGGTTCGTATTGCTGGTGGAAAAGTGGTGAAGAAATAATGAAATCTGCTGTAGACCTATTGGAAGCAGTAGGAATATTATACATTACTGCGATTCTAAGCAAGGCTTTTACATCTACATCATGAGGTTGTGGTTGCATCGGATCCCAAAAGAAAAACAAAAGATCGACATTTCCTTCACAAATCATTGAACCCAACTGTTGATCGCCACCAAGCGGTCCGGATTTTAATCTCAGAATTTCGGGAGGTACCGAATCATTCTCCTTGCATTTAACACGAAGTGTTTCATCAACGAGTCTTCCCGTCGTTCCGGTGCATATCATACTGTGCTGAGCGAGTTCTTTCCAATTATAGCTAACCCATTCAACCATATCATGTTTCCTGTTATCATGCGCTACAATGGCAATTTTTTTCTTTGCTTTCATTTTATATTTCATCAATGAATAATTTTTATTTTCGAAATGTAATATAATTGTATTTCTAAATTGTTTCCGGAAGATTAAAAATAATCTACAAAATAACTTCTGACTAACTGCATATAGTTTCTTTTGTATTCGAAATAATCCTTGCTGATCGTAATATTATCATACTTTTCCAGGTCATTGGTTTTAATAATGGATTCGACCAATGGCGGATAATCTTTTGTCTCATGGTAGCTTTTCATCAGTTTAACCAAGGCAAAAGAGGAGCCCCTCTCCCATCGTTTTTTTCTGAATTTCTCGTAGGAACCAAGCTTTGAAATAAAAAAATAGTAGTGTTCAACAGACTGATTAACATCACTATAACTCCTTACAAAAACTTCGGTTTGTGTCTCCGGATTAGTGAATTTTCTTCTTGGCTCATCACTGGAAAAAGACATTATCCCAAACGGATTATTCGCCTTTGAAAATACTTTGGATGTACCCCATCCCGATTCGAGAATTGCCTGGGCCAACACTAAACTCACTGAATGTGGATAAACTCTGATCTTTAAATCCTTCAGGGATGAAGCCTCATACTTTTCCATCAGATTCTTGAAAAACAAGACATCTTCTGTCCTGAGTTTTCTCTTGTTTATCATTCTGTTTTCAATGAATTCAATGTGATTAAGTTCATCCAGTAACCTGTCTCTTTCGATTACAATAGCTGGAAGAAGATAATTGATGAAAACAGTTTTTCTTATTTCTTCAGGTATCGTATCAAAATTCAGGGTTCCTAAATATTTGATGGGAATCAATATGTTTTGATCCTGTACTATGATCGATTTGCTGCTGGCAACATGGATCTCATCAAACTTGATACGATATTCAGGAAAGATATAATTGTAAGTTGAAACCTCATTGAATACAACATAAATAATCCCGACAATAAGAATCAACAGGGTAATTTTGAGTAACTTAAGCATGAAAAAAACAAATTTTCAGTTAGCTTTGTTCCCCAAAGATATAAAATTTAGTGAAAAGGGTCAGTTAAATTCGAGTTCCAACTGTTTGGTCCAATTCAGAATTCTAGCATCGGTAAGTTTGGATTGGTTTTCCTGATCTAGTAACAATCCAGCCAATCTATCTCCTTTTAAGGCTCTGGAAGATTCAAAATCATATCCTTCACAAGAGGTATATCCTACAATTGAGGCACCTCTTTTTTCAAAAAAATCACCCAAAATTCCTACTGCATCACAAAAATTCTCCGGATAATTCTTCTGATCCCCCAAACCAAAGAGTGCTATCTTTTTATTGTTGAAATCCAGATTTTCCAATGCCGGCAAGAATTCATCCCAATAGTTCGGCAATTCGCCATCAAACCAGGTGGGTACACTTAGTATGAAACCGTCAAATATGGAAAATTCCTTCACGGTACAATTCTCAACATTTAGTTTCTCTACCGAAAAATTCGCAAGGTGGTCGGCTATTTTTGATGCTATTTTGGCTGATTTTACAGAGTTGTAACTATAAACAACGGCAATTTTTTTCATCTGTTATTGTTTTGTTTTTCAAAGGGCAGATGGAATACCCACTTAATCATCTTTTTTTGGATTGAATTATTTCAAATGGGTATTTCATCTGCTAATATTTTAACAACGACCACGCGGCTTCGTATATTTTATTGATATCGGGCAATATAGCTGCCTCCAGGATCCGGTTAAAACCAACGGGTGTAAAAGCGGATCCAACCCTTCGAACAGGTGCATCAAGGTATTCAAAGGCTTCTTCGCTTATAATTGATGCCAATTCACCTCCGAAGCCACCAAATATTTTGTCTTCATGAACGATCAGAACTTTACCTGTCTTTTTTACAGAATTGATGATGCTCTCTTTATCCAACGGAATCAATGACCTGATATCAATCACTTCAACATCAAACCCTTCCTTCATGAGCTTCTCCGCGGCTAGAAGGGACAAATGGGTAGTATTTCCATAGGTGATGATGGTCATGTCTGAACCGGGCCTGCGAGTTCTTGCCTTGCCAAACGGTACTTCGAAATCATCCGGAACAATGGCCGCAGCTACGGGTGAATTATAGAGTGATTTGGGCTCAAGAAACAAAGTTGGACCTTCTGAACGCAATGAAGTACGGAGCAAACCTGCGGCATCATCTGCAAAAGAGGGATAAACAATACGGATACCGGGAAAACAAGCCAGTGAGCCTTCAATCGTCTGAGAATGATATAGTCCGCCGCCGATATAACCACCGGATGCAAGGCGAATGGTAACATTTGGTGCAAATTGACCATTCGTTCGCCAGTATTCGTGTGTCATTTCAACAAACTGTTCCATGGCTGGCCAGAAGTAATCCGCAAATTCAGCGCCCTCTACCACAATTCGTATTTTTTTGTTGTAACGCGACATGCCATTGGCAGTACCAGTAATATAATCCTCGGCAATTGGACCATTGAAAACCCGTTTTTTACCAAATTCTTTCTGCAAACCTTTGGAGACATTGAAAATTCCACCCTTTTCCTTATTGGCAATATCCTGACCCCATATAAAAGTGTCCGGATTTAGGGTGAATTCCGATTTTAAGGTTTCATTGATCGCTTCAATCAGCTTTTTCTTGGTTCCATTTTCATCTGCAGTTTGAATACCATCCGGATATTTAATTGACTTGTAATCATTTGCATAGACAAAATCCTCGATACTTCTTGGATCAGGATCAGGAGAACTTAATGCGAACTGATGGGCCGATTTAACTTCATCTTTGGCTTCATATTCAATTGCATTTAGTTCTTCCGGCGTAAAACGTTCATAACGCAGCAACAATCTCTTGAATTTTGTCAAAGGATCATATTCCCTTACATAATTCAGTTCCACTTCATTGCGGTACAGGTCATGCCTGTCAGAATTGGAATGAGAATGAATACGTATACAATTCGCCTGTACAATGCAGGGTTTTTGATTTTCAATAACCCATTTTTTGGCTTCCACCATGGCATTCATGGAATCAAATACATCCTTCCCATTGCAGTGGATTACTCTTAAATTCTTAAATCCCAAGAAATTATTGGCAACCTTACGGTTGGCGGTTTGATCTTTTTTAGGAACCGAAATACCATACCCGTTATCCTGGAAAACGAAAATCACAGGTAGTTCTTCTGTCGAAGCCCCATTGATGGCTTCATAAACATATCCTTCGCTGACAGATGATTCACCCTGGGAACTTATCGCAACGCCCCCTCCCTCGTAATATTTGATTGCGCGTCCGACTCCGGCAGCATGCAGGGTATGATTTCCGGTGCTTGATGATACATTATGAATATTCCATGCGGGTTTTCCAAAATGATTGGACATATGCCGGCCTCCTGAATTGACATCAGTTGCCTTTGATATGCCATTAAGAATGATTTCACTGGCGGTAAGTCCCGCGGACAAATTGGTCAGCAAATCCCTGTAATATGGAAATAAATGATCCTTTTCCCTGTTGAATATCTGTCCAATCGCCAATTGAATTCCGTCATGACCGGCATATGGAGCATGATAGGACCATCCAATGGCCTGTTTGAGGTAATTTGGTGCCTTTTCATCAAGCATACGGCCAAGAACCATCAAATGGTACCAGTCTTGTAAGGTAGATTTCTCTGTGGTTAAAATCGAAAATTTAATTGGAACTGTTAGGTCTTTTAAATTATACATATATTGAAAAATAACAGATTTTAATTAAACAATTCGTTTAGAATCAAAGCCTTCAATCAGATCAGCAATACGACGTAAAAATCTGCCGCCGAGCATACCGTCCACGACTCTGTGATCGTATGATAGCGAAAGGAAAACTTTGTGTCTAACTACGATTGCATCGCCCATCAAAGTTTCAATCACAGCCGGCTTTTTCTCGATGGTTCCAATGGCAAGAATAGCAACCTGCGGCTGATTGATGATAGGAGTTCCCATTGAATTCCCGAATGAACCAAAATTGGTTATTGTAAAAGTTCCACCCTGAAGACTATCAGGACTGAGTTTTTCAGTTCTTCCCGCTTCTGCAAACTGATTAATCTCTTTGGTAAGCCCAAGGAGATTTTTGGAATCTGCATCCCGGATAACTGGAACCATCAAATTTCCACTGTTGGTAGCAACCGCGATGCCTACATTGATTCTTTTCCTCAGGATGATCTGGTCACCGTCTACTGAACTGTTGATCATCCTGTATTCAGCAAGTGCTTTGGCAACTGCTTCAGTAAAAAAAGGCAGAAAAGTGAGCTTTTCTCCATATTTGGACTGAAAATCATCTTTATTTTTATTGCGCCATAGAACCATTTCTGTCGCATCTGCTTCTACAAACGAGGTAACATGCGGTGCAATCTGCTTTGACATAACCATATGGGCCGCAATAAGCTTTCGAACCCTGTCCATTTGAATGATCGTATCCTCTGCTCCAATTGACACAGATACCTTAGGCCTTTGGAGCAAATCCGACGGAACTGAAATTGACTGCGAAGAGACCGCAGTTGAGCTTTGTTTACGATCTTCGATGTATCGCAAAAGATCCGTTTTCTGAATTCTGCCTCCTAAACCACTTCCTTCAATGTTTTCCAGTTCTTCCGGAAGAATACCCTCTTTCCTGGCAATACTTTTTACAAGAGGAGAATAAAAACGGTTTGAAGAAATCTTTTCGCGTGTAATTTGGGGGGATTCAGTTGCTGATTTTACATCAACTATTTTCTGAAAAGTTGTTTCTTCTTTTAGGACAGGTGAAAGTTCAGATACTTTTCCTTCAAGATCAATAATCATGGCTACTTTTCCGACAGCCAAAAGATCATCTGGTTTACATAAAATTGCACTGATTGTTCCCGATACAGGTGATGGAATTTCTGAATCTACTTTATCAGTGGCTACTTCAAAAAGAAGATCATCTTCTGATACTTTATCACCTACCTTAACGAAGACCTTGGTGATGGTAGCTTCCTGGATACTTTCACCCAATTTGGGAATTAAAACCTCGAATTCCGACATATTAACTGTATTATATACGACTAAAAACAGAGCTGTTCCTTGCGCTCTTGGGTTGATATACGCAATAAATTGAATAAGGTAACAATACAGAAAAACTATGTGAAAATATAAACAATCAACTATCTTGGAAAGAAATCAAAAAGATTATAATCAGGCCATTTTGAAATTTTCCTCAACGCCCCCGACATTACCCTGTCCATTTCAATGGCCAGGTGCGGCCCCTTGTAATTACTGGTATTGGTTATCATAACCCATGAAATTCCACTGGGATCCCTTTTCATGAGTGCCGAAGACCCAGGAAGAGTTCCTGTTCGCCACCATTCGCCGTTCTCATTTGTGCTTCGCCATCCCAACGGATCAAGGCCATTATCATCAACCCGTGTCATTTCGTCAATACTCTGCTTTGAGAGAATATCTTTTACCCGATTATCGCCATCTATCACTACAAGTAGCTTCATCAGATCCACTGGCGAAGCAATCCAACCACCGGCAGAACCCAATAAAGTCATGTTAGTGCTTCCATACACCTTTGGAACCATTCTGCCACTTCCGTCATACGCTTCGACCAGTTCAGCATCTTCAGGCTGATAATACCGGACCTCTTGCAACAGTTTTTCATTCTCAAAACTACCCCCTAGCTGCATATCAAAAATATGGGCCGGTTTAAGCACATTATCCTTGACAAATTTTTCATACGTAGTTTTCGATACGATTGCGATTACTTCTCCCAAAATCATATAACCTAGGTTAGAGTATGCACTTGAGGATCCGGGCTCAAAATGAAGCCTTCTTGATGTGACAAACTTTAAATAGGATCCGATATTGATTGGCAAAGGATCACCAGTTTGTTCCGAAACGATTTTTGGAAGGAAAGCAATATCGCCATACTTTTGCGTCCATCCGCCGGAGTGATTCAACAGATTACGTACAGTAATGTTTTCCAGTCGATTGTCCTTAATTGGAAGATATTTTTCATTGTTGAGAATCCCATATTTTCCAAATACCTTACTATCCAGCTTGATTTTACCACTCTCGACGAGTTTCATGACTGCAATTGCTGTTACTAATTTTGAAACACTTGCAATTCTGAAGAGTTGTTCAGGGGCAGCCTGAACATTTGCCTCGACATCAGAATATCCGTAGCCTTTGGCGAAAATTAGTTTTTCATCCTTTACAATTGCAACTGCTAATCCTTTAAGCAGATTCTGTTCTCTGAAACGTTCGAAGCTTTTATCCAGAAATTCGGTATTCTCAGAACCTACTATCTTCTTAATTATGAGATTATTAAACTTATTTCCTTCCGGATTGGCAACCTCATCCTTGATTTTCGCTGATTGATTACTCGTGAAGGAAAGTACAAGACAAAACAGGAAAGTGACAAAAGTAATCTTGAGCGTTTGTTGAAACATACAGATGTAAATTACATTTGTTAATAGTTAGCCAATAAAAATCAATTTAAATGTGTTACAATTGTAAACAACCGATAATATCTTTAATGGAATTGAATTTATGTCTTTCAAGATAATCTTCTATTCCGGCAATAATGTGTTGCGTGATTGTAGGGTCAATAAAATTAGCTGTTCCAACCTGGACGGCAGAAGCCCCTGCCAAAAAAAACTCAATGGCATCAGTGGCATTCATGATTCCTCCCATTCCAATTACAGGTACTTTCACTGCGTTTGCCACCTGCCACACCATTCTGAGTGCAATCGGTTTGATTGCCGGACCGGATAGTCCGCCTGTAATGGTTGATAATACAGGCTTTCTGCTCTCTGCATGTATGGCCATGGCCAAAATGGTGTTAATAAGCGAAATACTGTCAGCGCCTTTACCTTCAACTGATTTTGCAATCTCAGCAATATCTGTTACATTGGGTGAAAGCTTTACCATCAGATGCTTTTTATACACTCTTCTCACTGCATCCACAACAGATTCAGCGGCAGGGCAACTTGTTCCGAAGGCCATTCCTCCTTCCTTCACATTAGGGCAGGAAATATTAAGTTCTATCCCCGTAATATATTCTAAATCATTGATTTGTTCAGCGCAAGCGATATATTCCTCTACCGTAGATCCAGAAACGTTGACCAAAATGTGTGTATGATACCCAATTAGTTTCGGATAGATATGCTCACAAAAATACTTGACTCCGCCATTCTGCAGACCCACCGCATTCAACATTCCTGAAGGAGTTTCAGCCATTCTGGGATAGGCATTGCCTTGACGGGGGTGCAGCGTTGTTCCTTTTACAATAATGCCTCCCAGGGTATTTATTTCAATAAAATCATCGAACTCCGTACCGTAACCAAATGTTCCTGAAGCAGTCAACACCGGATTTTTTAGTCTGAGTCCGGCAATTTCTATATTTAGTTCTGCCATTTCAATCTATTTAAATCAAATACTGGTCCCTCTGTACAAACGCATTTGTGTCCATCAGTTGTTTGGGTTACACAACACAGACAGACCCCGTAACCACATGCCATGGTATTCTCCAGGGATACTTCACAGGGTATTTTATAAGTTGTTGCAAACTTGGAAACTGCCTTCATCATAGGCTCAGGTCCACAAGTATATATCTTGTCAAATGAACGGATATCCTCACCAAATACGGGATGGTTCGTGACAAATCCCCTTGTACCCAGTGTTCCGTCTTCAGTGGTTGTATGAACTTGTCCATATTTCGAAAAAACATCCAGTTCAACAAGATCTGAGGCACTTCTGGCTCCCAATAAAATTTCAACCTGATGGCCTGCCTTGTGCAAATCTGAGGCAAGAATCATCAGCGCAGCTACACCTACTCCGCCGCCTACAAGCAATGCTTTCGACTTTTTCTCCGGAATTGAAAATCCTTTTCCCAGTGGAAAAATTACACTGAGCTTTTGTCCGGCAATGCTGTCCGACAAACACTTAGTTCCTTCACCAATTGCCTTAATCAGAATTGAAATGGTATTGCATGTATAATCTACCTGATAAATTGAAAAAGGTCTTCTCAGAAAAGTTTTTTGAGAGTTCTCTACGAGAATATTTGCAAACTGTCCAGGAACAATTCCATCCAAAGGAATCTCTGATTTCAATACGAGGAGTGCATGATCTTTATTTAACCGACGGTTCGAAATTACCAGTAAATCTTGAACAGTTTTCTTCATGCGAAAATAACTTAATTTGCTATATTTAAACACAATAACCACTGTATCATAGCCTATATGCTGCTATAATACCACCCGGTTAATGAATTACAAATATAGGTAAATTGGGTTAGGAAGGTCGGTAAATGGAGAAAGTTTTGTCTTTGTAAAAGAAGAGAATCTGTTCGATTTCTTTATCAACTGACTCATGAGGTGACAAGGAAGATGATTCCGACACTCTTTTTTCCTCAATCACAGTGCTTTCTGAACTCTCAGGAATCAGTTGCACTTCAGGCTTATTTGCTGGAATTTCAATTTTTCCAGGTGATGCTCCCAATAAGGATTTATCATCGATTTCCTGAATTTCAGCATTTGGTTCAGGGAAAATCAGTGATCCGGTTTCAGCTGTTTTTTCATTCTCCATTTGTAAACCAACACTGCTTGCAGATTCATTGTCAGGAGAAATTATTTGGGATTTAACCGGTTTTTCAGGGTTTTGCTCTTTTCCCGGAAAATCAATGCGCAAGGTGCCTTCTCCAATCATTAACCACCTTGAATTTAGTAACGGATATACCTGAAGCATTTTTTGAATAAAAGCAGCACTTGGTTGATTTCGCCCGTTCAGGATATGAGACATACTGGATCTCTGTACACCAATTTTATCTGCAAATTCCGCCGGGGAAATTTTCTCGGATTCAAGGAACTTCAATATACGGTCTTTCATTACGAATACAATTTATACCATAAATAATATGCATTCACAAATGTAATAAAATAAATTTACATATCACAATGCCAACTAAGTAACATATGTAACCAATAGAAATACGAAAATAATTACATTTGTCATCCGAATCTATGTACTCCATAATTTTTATTAATTACAGTATAAAGTAATTATTTACTAAAATAATTTAAGTAACAGGTTATTAAGCAATTAAAACATGATATACACTTTGTTATTTAATGACTTAGTTTAAAATTCACACATGTAATTAATTTTATTGACCTTAAACTTCACTAAATTATTTTAACATACTGATAATAACTACTTTGTATATAAAATATATCATGATTAGCGAACACCTTTTTTGACTTATAATCGAACATTATTGAGTAATTGTTGCAGTTGAAAATGTGTATTCCTCCCCTGCATGATTTAACAAGTCGTCAAAACCGTGAGAATAGGATATTTACTGTAATCCCTTCAGGTTGATGGAAAAAATGAATTCTGAGATGTTGGTTTTTGATTCGATCAGGTAGGATTCCCTTACTCCTAATTTAACAGGAGCTATAAATCGGAGGAAATTACAATCAGTCAATAATTCGGCACCAGTAGAACTCATGGTATGACTTATGGTACCTGATGGGTGGATTGGTGAATCCATCCGGGCCAAATCGTAATGAATACGCAGTGTTATTCTTTTTAAATAGTAGAAATGCCAAATGTGCCAGTCAGGTGATATCAATGGCAAAACATAATCACTTTTCAATGTGAATAAACTGTTATTCTCTGTGTTGGCATACCCGCGCGGGTAATCTATCAAATCATTGAAATAGGCATAATCCGATTTCTTTCTCTGGTAACCTGCATAAAATTTTATCCCCTGGGTTTCTGCGATTCCAGGCAGGTAAAAAGTACCCTCCACAGAAGCTATTGTTCCCAGTTGCCTGTTTCCGGTTGGTGTATGCCTGAATTGAAGATTGATGACCTGTCCCCATTTGGGTTGTATGTCGCGAATGCTTTGATGTCTTAAGTTATGTGCATAAAGCCGATAAGTAAATGGAATATAGCTTCCACTAAATATTTCGGAAGGTGTGGTGGATTCCTGCCATTTATAGGAGTAGCCGGCCTGAAACTCCGGCTGGATCAGGCGGTACATATTCCCGCGTGAAAAGTCGAGTGGTATGGTAATATCGATTTTCAGGTTCATTACCGTTTGCGTATATGGGATCGAAACAGTATCCTGACTAATTAATTGGTTTCTTGCATACATGGTGTGACTATTTTCTGTTTGGCGTAACTCAGTGAAAGACAGTAGTGTG
>CAIUUO010000276.1 GCA_903902325.1 uncultured Bacteroidia bacterium | reverse complement strand
CGCTGAAGAATCAGGGAGAGATCATCGCTTTCGGCGGATGCAGCGAAGGCATCGGGAGTCCGGAATATACAACAATTATGAAGAAATACGCCGGCAATCATCCCCGTTTCATCGAGGATATCAAAAATGATCAGTTCTTCACCAAAGACCAATGGGAATTTCAAATGCATATCAGGGTACTGGAGAAAACTGGTCAGGAGAACGTGCATTTTTACACCTCAGGGATTCAGCTTGTTGATCTCCGACTCCTTTCAGTCAATCCCCATCCAGTGACTTTCGAGGAAATCCAAAGTATCCTGCAGAAGCATATCGATCAAGCAGTTGCAGCGAATAAACGGATTGCGGTTTTTCCGGAAGGACCTTATTGTTCACCTGTAGCACTACCGCCTGGAAGTTGAAATGCCTGGAAATTTAAGAACTAAAAAATGGGGAATCAATGAACTAGGGTAAGTCCATCAATTCCCCAATTAACGATCATTACAGCTCAACCAATTTGTAATCAGTAATTTTTAATTTTTAATTACTTGAACGTTGCGAGCCTCTCTTCCAGTATCTTGATCTTCTCTTCAATATCGGCCTGCTTCTTACGTTCAATCTCAACCACTTTGGCCGGAGCGCTGCCAACAAATTTTTCGTTGCTGAGCTTTTTGATGACGGATTCCAAAAAGCCACGGTTATAGGTCAGATCTTCATTTATTTTGGCCACTTCAGCTTCAACGTCCACATTTCCGGCAAACGGGATATAGAAGGCGGAAGCCTTCACCATAAATGTGGCGGCACCCACTACTTCTTCCGATCGGGTTTCCAGTTTCGAAACATTTCCCAACTTGCAGACAACCTGGTTAAATTCAGGCACATAACCTTTTTCCCCGGGGATAATAAAAAGTTCAATTGCATCCTTAGAGGCAATATTTTTATCTTTCCGGATGGTCCTGATACCGGAAACCAGTTCCTTGGCTATTTCAAATCTATCGCAAAGTTCTACGTTTTGGACTGATGCCTTCGGCCAGGTTGACATCATAATCGATGCACCAACTTTACGTTCACCAATCAGCTGCCAGATCTCCTCACTGATAAACGGCATGAACGGGTGAAGTAATCGGAGCAATTCATCCAGCAATTCTATGACTTCGGAGTAGGTTTTCCTGTCAATCGGTTGTTGATACGCCGGTTTGATGATCTCCAGCAGCCAGCCTGAAAATTCGTCGCGAATGGTTGCATGAATGGTAATCAGTGCATCATTCAGCCTGTATTTTTCGAAATGGTCATCCATCAGGAAGATTGCCTCATTCAGTTTGGCCCTGAACCACTCAATGCCAAGTCTGGAGTGTTCAGGCTGTGGGATCATATCGTTAATCTCCCAGCCGTTGATCAACCGGAAAGAGTTCCACACTTTCGTCTGGAATCCACGACCCTGATCTGTGAGGGATTCATCAAAAAGGATGTCATTCCCGGCAGGAGAGCAGAGCAGCATACCTACCCTGACACCATCAGCCCCGTATTTTGCGATCAGATCGAGCGGATCCGGTGAGTTGCCCAGCGATTTGGACATTTTCCTCCTGAGCTTGTCGCGGACCATTCCTGTAAAGTAGACATTCTTAAAAGGAAAGGTTCCCTTGTATTCGTATCCGGCAATCACCATCCTGGCTACCCAGAAAAAGATGATGTCGGGAGCAGTTACCAGGTCGCTGGTAGGATAATAATAATCGACATCCCTCGTATCATCAGGATCTTCATGTTCGAAAACGGAGATCGGCCATAACCAGGAGGAGGCCCATGTGTCGAGCACGTCTTCATCCTGATGCAGGTCACTGAGATTCAGCGCAGCATTTCCTGACTGAATTTTGGCCAGCTCAAGTGCTTTTGCTTCTGTTTCGGCCACCACAAACGATCCGTCCGGAAGGTAATAAACCGGAATGCGATGCCCCCACCAGAGTTGACGGGAGATGCACCAGTCCTTGATGTTCTCCATCCAGTGGCGGTAGAGATTCTTGAATTTGGAAGGATAGAACCGGATGGTATCGCTTTCAACAGCCTCCAGCGCCGGTTTGGCCAGATCGCCCATCTTCAGGAACCATTGCGCCGAAAGCTTTGGCTCGATGGGCACGTGTGTCCTTTCGGAATAGCCAACTTTGTTGTTGTAATCCTCGATCTTCACCATGTTGCCGGCCGCTTCCAGCAAGGGAATGATTTGCTTGCGCGCTTCAAAACGATCCACGCCAACCAGCAATTGAGCCTTTTCGGAAAGTGTACCGTCGTCGTTGAAGGTATCGATCACCTCCAGATTATGCCGGAGGCCGATTTCATAGTCGTTGGTATCGTGAGCCGGTGTGATTTTCAAACATCCCGTACCGAATTCCATATCCACGTAGTCATCCATGATTACGGGCACGCTCCTGTTGACAAGCGGAACCAGCACCCGTTTGCCGGCCAAATGTGTGAAACGCATGTCGGCAGGATTGACACAAACGGCCGTATCCCCCAGAATTGTTTCCGGACGAGTCGTTGCCACGGTAATATACTGATCCGTTGTACCTTCAACAAGATACCTGACATAATACAATTTTGATTGTTCTTCCCGATGAATGACCTCTTCGTCCGACAAGGCCGTTTTCGCTGCAGGATCCCAATTGACCATCCTGACACCGCGATAGACGTAACCCTTGTGGTACAAATCAACAAAAGTGCGAATCACAGCAGTCGAACGAACCTTATCCATGGTGAATGCGGTACGTTCCCAATCGCAGGAGGCACCTAATTTCTTAAGTTGCTCCAGGATAATCCCGCCATGTTTGTCTGTCCATTCCCATGCATGAGCAATGAATTCATCCCGGGTGATGCTATTTTTACTGATCCCTTCCTTTAACAGTTTGTCGACAACTTTAGCTTCAGTTGCGATGGAGGCATGATCCGTACCGGGCACCCAGCAGGCATTTTTTCCCAGCATCCTGGCACGGCGCACCAGTACATCCTGAATGGTATTGTTCAGCATATGCCCCATATGCAGTACCCCTGTCACATTCGGCGGAGGAATCACAATGGTGTAGGGCTCACGTTCGTCAGGTTCCGAATGGAAAAAATTCTGCTCCATCCAGTAACTGTACCATTTCTCTTCGACGGCAGTAGGGTCGTATTTTAGAGGAATATCTTTCATTATTTATGTTTTTATCTAAAAGTGCCTAAAGTGACTAAAGTGAACTAAAATGCCTAAAGTACTTGCGGCTCCATCATTATTTATTTTACTTGTTTCAATTGCCTGGAGTCCAATTCTCTTAGTCTCTTAGTCCCCAAGTCTATCAGTTATTCTGTCCCATGTCTTAAAATTTCGGAGTTCAATTCGCCCCCTCTCCCCTTCGCCTGGTCTCCCCCTCTATTCAATAAAGAGACTATGACGATTAATAGAACTTCTTCACCCCGATCACCTCTCGCACCTCCTGCAAGGTCTTTGAGGCAGAAGCGCGGGCTTTCTCGGCGCCAAGTTTGGCTACTTTTGAGAGATAAACATCATCAGCCAGAAGAGCTTCAATTCTGAGGCGGATCGGGTCCGTAAATTTGACGATATCTTCTGCCAGCTGCTTTTTTAGATCACCGTATCGGATGCTGCACTGGTTGTATTCCAGATCAAAATGTGCAACTACATCTGGTGTTGAAACAACATCCAAAAGCGTAAAAAGATTCTGAATTACCTCGGGTTTTTGCTGATTGGGCTCTGTCGGACCGCTGTCTGTAACGGCTTTCATAACCTTTTTGCGGATGACGGATGGAGCGTCGGCGAGGGAAATGGCATTTCCTTCTGATTTTCCCATTTTACCCGAACCATCCAATCCCGGGATTTTCACCATATCCTGACCTTCAAAAACATAGGGTCGGGGGATCGGGAAAAGTTCCACATTGTACATCCTGTTGAAGCGGCGGGCAAAAGTTCGGCTCATTTCCAGGTTTTGCTCCTGGTCCTTCCCTACCGGAACGAGATTGGCCTTGTGGATGATGATATCGGCTGCCATCAGCACCGGATAAGTCAGAAGTCCTGCATTGACATTGTCGGGCTGCTGACGGGCCTTATCCTTAAACGAAGTGGTTCTTTCCAGTTCACCAAGGTAGGCGTTCATGTTCATCAGCAAATAAAGTTCGGATACTTCCGGAACATCACTCTGAATAAATACAGTCGCCTTTTCAGGATCTATGCCGCAAGCAAGATATTCGGCGAGCACCTGTTTGACATTTCCGTAGAGGTGCTGGGGAACAGGATGCGTGGTTAAGGAATGTAAATCGGCAATAAAAAAGTAGGTATCATGATGGTGCTGCATCTCAATGAAGTTTTTAACTGCACCAAAATAATTACCCAGATGAAGGTTTCCTGTCGATCTTATTCCACTGACAACTGTTGGCATGACACAAATATTTTAAATTGACAATTGTCAATTGACAGTTGACAATTTTGTATTTTATTGATAACTAAAGCATTTGAAACATAAAATTTTCACGCAATGATCGCAAAGCGGATGAAAAGAACGCAAAGAATAAAATCCCATTTTTGATTTCTTTGCGCTCTCAGCGGTTTCCTTTGCGGCCTTTGCGTGAAACTTCAGATTTCGTTGCAAAAATAGCAAAACTCATCTACTGTACAATTTCGAAATTTTCAGGGTCAATGAGTGGTTCACCTTTGAATTTAAGCAGGATCTGTGCAACTGCCAGGGTATCTTTTTCGCAATAACGTGCAATCCGTTCGATATCACCTTCACGGTAGTAAACGCCGGCAACCTGGCTTCCATCGATGTCATCCTTCGGTGTGGGTACGCCGAAAATGGTGCATAACAGATCGAGCGAAGTATAATGTTTATAGTCTCCAAACTTCCACAATTGCATGGTATCCAGAAGATAATCCTTGATTTCCCAGGGTTTGGCACCGGCAATATCCAGGATGGATGGCAGTTTTAAACCGTTCACCAAAATTCTTCTTGCGATGTATGGAAAGTCGAACTCCTGACCATTGTGTGCACACAACCTGTGTACAGGATTGGCCATGAATTTTTCAAGCATCTCCAGAAAATCTTTCAGCAAACTCACCTCATCGGTACCGAAGAAAGATTTCACCCTGTAAATTCTTTTGTTTCCCCTGCGATAAATCGTTCCGCAGGAGATGCAGACAATCTTGCCGAACTCTGCATATATCCCGGCCCTATCAAACAGTTTCTCTGCTGAATCACCCTCTTTGGCCATTGTTTCGGCTTTTTTTATCCAGAGTTTTTGAAGTTTTTCGGGAAATTCTTCCAGTTTTTCAACCTGCGGTACGGTTTCAATATCGAGGTAAAGAATATGTTCCGGCTGGACTCGATCTAACATGGCAGAGAAAATTAAAAATTAAAAATGAAAAATGAAAAATGAACGAAGACCTGCAATTTGTAATCTGTAATTTTTAATTTATAATTGTTTAAGCGTGGTCGTTCAAATGCTTCTCGATGTATTGGGTTATGATATTGATTGCTACGTGGTTGTTGCCCCCTTCAGGTACGATGATATCGGCGTATCTCTTGGTGGGTTCGATGAACTGCAGATGGCTTGGACGAACTGTATCCTCGTATCTCTTCAGGATGGTATGCACATCCCTGCCTCGCTCTATCAGGTCGCGCTGGATTACTCTGGATAATCTGACATCTGCTTCACAGTCAACAAAAATCTTTATATCCATTAACTTACGCAATTCCTTGGGCCATAGGCACAGGATTCCCTCCACAATAATCGCCTTGCGCGGCACAATCGTAGTAGTTTCCTCAGCCCTGGTACAGGTCAGGTAAGAGTAAATTGGTTGCTGAATCGTTTCTCCCCTTTGGAGCTTTCGGATATTCTCACACAAAAGTTCAAATTCAAGGGCATCTGGATGATCAAAGTTAATTTTTTGTCTTTCATCCAGCGGAAGATGACTGTTATCACGATAATAAGCATCCTGAGACAATATCGTCACATCTTTTTCTGCCAGTTTCCTAATAATTTTATTGACGACTGTTGTTTTACCGGATCCTGTTCCACCAGCGATACCTATTACCAGAATACTCATATCTTATAAATGAAAAATGAAAAATGAAAATATAAGAAAATCCTTGAAACGATTTTAATG
>CAIUUO010000275.1 GCA_903902325.1 uncultured Bacteroidia bacterium | reverse complement strand
ATGTCCTAAAATTTTAGCCAAATCCGATTGAATTAATCCGTAAGCTTTCAATTTTGATTTTAACAATTCTCTGCGCTCCGAAACAAATTTATTTTCGGCTAACACTAACCGCTCAGCCTTGGAATTGCTATTAATTTGTTCATCAGTAATCGAATCAATATTTGACCAGTGCTTGTTTTCGTAGTCACGTACCAAAAGCCGAAGATGTTCCCTTATTGGGCTTAAAGATTCGTCTTCTTTTTGCATCCATCTCAATTTAAGTTGCAATGCACTGGCCTTTTCAAATTCCAATTCGTTTGAAAGTTCAACTATCTGCAAAACATTATCAATATCAAGCTTATCCATTGTTTAATTATTTTATTAATCCTTGTTTTCTTAACCAAGTTTCAATTGTTTTCTTGTTCCCTTTAAAAATCAGATCATAATCATCATGTGAACCTGTCCAAATAATCGTAGCTTCATTATCCTCGAAAACAATTAAAATCATTGTCCTGTGAATGTCGATGTCGAAGAAATAGAATCCTTCACTATGAACACAGTCAGCATCAGGTCTTTCCGCAATAATTTCAATTTTTGTTCTCCAATTGGCTTTTTCTATGTCAACAATCAAAGAATCAATGGCTTTATTTAACTTGATATTACCTTTGTTCTTGATTTTATGTCTAAGTAATCTGTCTTTGCGCAGTATTTCCAAAACTCTATTTTTTATTGACTTCGATGCAAATATAGAATAATTGTTCCACAATATGTGGAATATTGTCAATTTATTTTTGATCTAACAACCAAAAAAGGGGAAACCACTTTTCTTCTGAAGTTGCATAACCGAATCATCAATAAAATTGCTTTTGATGATGATGTTTGGAATAGAGCACATTTAGATTTTTGATGGAATTAAACTTGAGCAGGTATTCTATCTGGATGATAGTAAGAAGGGACAGGTCAAAGTATTTATCTACCTCCGGATACCGGCCCTTCAGGATACGGAGCTGAAGTTGGGAAGCTTCGAACAGCGTTGATTTACTGCTGCCAAGTGTGTAGGCAGAAGTTACATTCCCGCCATTGGCTTCGATGAATGTTTTAAGACCTTTAAGGGTTATCCCAGTTGTAAAAACATCATCAACGAGAATGTATTTTCCATGTATTACTTTCCCAGTGAATTCCGGCTGGAAAAACATTCTGTCTATCATCTTTGTACCGGGGCGCTCAGTCTTGAGATACACATTATCGCAAAGAACAGAATCTGAATGCTGGACAATTCTTGAGGCCAGGGCCAGTGGAATTTTATTTCCGGAGAATTTCTGCACTGGACAGATAATGGCAGACAGTGAGTTGAACCGGTTGAAGTCAGGGATCAGTTCATCCACCAGGCGAAATGCGGAGAGGAGATTTCCACCGTGGGCGGATTGATATGATTTGTTCCTAACCATGATGCCAGTGTTGGACAGGCGGTGGATGCTATTTACCTTCATACGATTCACCGCTGCCCTGTGGATTTATAATGGCTTGTGGCGTGCCGGTTGAACTGTTTTGAGAAGCCTCGATTCTTACTATCCTGAGTTTTTTACCAAGGATTTTGGATTGAATGATTATGTGCCTGGTACCGGGAGATTTCCCATCCCAAAAGGCGATCACATGGGTGCAGAAAAGCAGAATCTGGTTATTTCTGATCATGCCGGCTTTTTTTCCATGTTCGATCCAGTCAGGTTTGTAGATCAGGATGGGAATGCCTTTCTCCCTGGCATATCTCTCAGCCATGCGGTCGGTTCCTCTTGCTCCGCCTGAGAGTATGGTAAAGGATTCTGAGCCGGAGAGTATCAGATTGCACTTTTGCTTGAGAAGTCTGTAGTCCGAAAAATCCCTGGATCCGATGATTGCTACTTTCATGTTCTTCACCACTGCCCTGTGGGTTTATTTTGGCTTCTGGCCCGCCATTACAGTTAAATTATCGGGCAGAAGAGATTGAGCCGGGTGGATTAGGTCAATGGGCGAATGTCTGTTTGTGAAGAATTGATCAAACTGACCGAGTACGGAGTATCGCAGGATCCTGCACTTGGAAATAACTGGCAAGGATCCGCAGACCCTTTACTGTTCCATTCCGGCGATCAATAAATTTGCGAGGTAATTTGAGTGTAATAGCTAATTTCTCAGATAGGAGTTAAAATGGCGACCATAAAAAAAGCCCTGCTCGGCAAGGCTCTTTTTCCACTTAGAAAGGAAGATCGTCTCCGGTGACCGGCTCCAAAATTTCTTTTTGTTTTCTTGGTGCTTTTACAGCGGGTGATTTGGCAGGCTTTTCTGTTTTTTCTTCTTCTGCCTGAGATACATAAACTGTGTAATCTCTTCCGAAGCTGTCGGCCTGTTTCATTTTTGCTACCTCGAAGGTGACATACTCGATTCCGTCGAAGAAGTAAGCGAATTTTTGAAGATCTTCGAGTTTGCAGGTAACTTTTGCGATTGATAATCCGGCGACTTGTTTTCCTTTTCCAATGTAGTTTTTTACGAAAGTTTTCATGATAATAAATTTTTAGTTTTAAAATTATATGCAAGATACCAGTGGAGCTTGGGAGGGGCAGTCAAGGAGGAATTGGAATACCGGAAAGCAGAGAGGATATGCCGAGAAAATCCTTGAATGAGGGGACCGGTACGTGAAGAGATGCACTTTCTTAGCGTATAATTTAAACCAAAATATATCATGAGGGCCAAACTGTAAAAACCAGTTGGACAGGAGCCAGGAAGGATTGACAAATGAAAAAAGCAGAAAAGGAGTTGAATAAATTTGCTGCTTTGATGGCAATATGTTGCCTTTGGGGTGGCCAATAAATGGATAACATTTGGAAGGGCTTTACCAGTGTATAAAGGCAGAGGAGGAAATGCCAATAAGATAAATTCCCCTCTAAAAGAAGTATGTGCAAAAAATTGAAGCTGGTCAGGGGATCTTCCGGATAAGGGAAATCTTTGTTGAGCAAGGCTATAATTTGGGAAGCTGAATTTTAACGAACAAAAAAGGGGCGACCGCCCCTCCTCTTTTCAAAAAGTCTCAAGCAAGGATTTCTTGTGTGCAGCTTGAGAGTGAATTGGAAGCTCCGGATAATCGTGCTCCCAGTTCTTCGGCATCTTGTGGTACAACTCGTTGTAACATTCCGCGAGTTCAAACAGGTGTGGATGCTCCCCTATTTGATCTTCATCCAGAAATGGACCCAGGATCCAAAGTATGGCATCCATCAGCCTTTGGTACTCTTCTATTGTAAGTTCTACTAAATTCATGTTGGTTATGCCCCTGCCCTAGGGACTTGTGATGGCATCTGGCACGCCGTTTTTTTTAGATTAATCTTCGTCTGGTTTCATGATGAAAATGGCAGGTGACGGATCGTCAAAGTCCTGAGCAGTGATAAATGCTTTAAGTGTTACGGTCCTTGTCAGGCGATTCCCGTCCATCTTTTCATTCTTTTCCCAATTGCCCTTATCAGGAAGCCTGCAATTGAGTTTGAACAACAGCAGTTGGCCAGGGGTTGATTTGGCAGCGAAGCGGAACATCCAGAGAATGTCCCACAGACGACCCGAAAGATTCTGTTCTGATTCCATGCCTTTGGGTACTTCGACGTATTTGTCCCAAACGGCCCTGGTGAGGTAAACCGGGAATTTGATGCCTGCTTCCTGGGATTCAGTAGCGGCAACACGGACCAAATAACCGTCTGCGACAGCCTCTTTGGTGGTGTAGGTGGAAATAATCTTCATATCGTCAAAATCACTCATCGTGTTTTCACCGCTGCCCTGCGGGTTTTTGTTGGCTTCCGTCGCTAGACGGACTTGTCTGGCTCGCCGTTATACTTAAATTTCGGGCAAACCAGGTTGAGCCGGGCGGATTCTGTCAAGGGTGCAAGTCAGTTTTAACCAAAGGGGAATATACAAAAGGGAAAGTGACCAAACGCGAAGCGCCGCTGGCTACTACACCAAAATCTTAATTTTGTAGTAGCTCAGCGACCCTTTACTTTTCCGATCCGGCGATCAATATCTTCGAGCGGAATTTGAGTGTAATAGATTATTTCTCAGATGGGGGGTTAAGGTGTAGGGTTTTAATCTTTGTTCATTAGTTAAACTATCTGGTTTTTCTTGAAATTCTCTGCTTGCTCAAAAATTTCAACATAAACTTCATCTCGTTCAACAGGCGGATATCCAAACTCATCTAAAAGTAAAATCAATCCAACTTTCAGGGCTGATTTAATGTCGTCCCGTTTGTTCCAATCGGGGTATTTGGCCTGACCTTCAACCAATTCCTTGACGGCCTTAGCAAGTTCTATCAACTTATCTTCCGGATAGGTGAAGTCATACTTGACACACAACTCTTTCAAAATGTCGTAAAATGCCTTCTCTTCAAAATCAATTCCCAGAGCATCACCGGCTGAAAATTCTTTGTGAACTTCCCAAATCATGTTGGTAAGTTGTTCTGCCATTTCCTCAAAGACTTCGCTGCGCAAAATATCGTTTTCGTCTCGTTGGTTGTAGTGCTCAACCAGGGATTGCATTTTCCTGGTGAAGTCAATTCCTTTAACCCTGTTGACTTTCCTCAATTCTCCAATTACTTTTGCCAGCAACTGTTGAAGCAATTTGATTTTTGTGTTTGGCAATTTGATTTTGTCAATTTTCGCCAGATAGTCTTCGTCAAACAAATCTTGTTCGGTCTCCTCTTCATCTCCAAGTTTGAAGATCTCCTCCACTCCGTCGCTTTGCAAGGCATCCTTGATCATTTCACGCACCCTGGCATTCATCTGGGCTGTATCTGGGGCATTGCCTTTGGTAAGTTTGAAAACAATTGAACGGACTGCCAGATAAAAATGAATATAATCCTTTTCAGTTTGAGTCAATTGCTCGCTTCCGGAACAGATATCATAAGCCGCTTTCAATCGTTTGACCATATCCATGAACCTGGTTTCAAACGGCTTGGTTTGCTGAACAAACTCTGCAGCAGTGTTCAGCGTATTCAGTTGCTGAAGGGTAGTGCCATTAAAGTATTTTGAATTGTCGAAAGTGTGCAACAGTTTGGCCAGAAGATCCAAATGATTCCTTACAACGATGATTGATTCGGCAATGTCTTCAAAATTATCCTTGTCTCCTTCGCTGTATTGTTTAAGCGCCAAATTCATTTGCTTTTTGATCCCGATGTAATCGACTACCAATCCTTTATTCTTCCCTTCAAACTTGCGGTTAACCCGCGAAATGGTTTGAATCAGGCTATGTTGCTGGATGGGTTTATCTATGTAGATCGAATCGAGGAAAGGCACATCAAAACCTGTAAGCCACATGTCCACAACTATGGCAATTTTGAAATTGGATTTTTCGTTTTTGAATTGACGGTCCAACTCTTTCCTGTACTCTTTTGTGCCCAACAGATTGTAAAATTCCTCCGGATCGTCCTGCCCTCTGGTCATGATCATCTTGATCCGTTCCATCGGCTTCAGTTCCCGTTTGTCTCTATCTGTCAATTCTGCTCCCTCTTCGGCTGCCCGTATCTCATTCCATTCAGGTTTCAGTTCAATGATGTTTTTATACAGTTCCCAAGCAATCTCCCTGTTGCTGCAAACAAACATGGCTTTGCCTTTTACTGTCGCACCCTCCGAAACCCTGTTTTCATAATGCTTTACAAAATCTTCTGCAACGGCTTTCAATCGGTCGGGGTCTCCCAGGATGGCATACATATTGGCCGACTCCTGCTTGCTTTTATCAACCTGGTACTCGTTGGCCCCAGCTGTTGCTGCTTCTTCGTAATATTTCTCTATTTTCTCCAGTTCGCCATTTTTCAAGGCCACTTTGGCTGCCCTGCCTTCGTACACTATTCTTACTGTGATTTCATCCTTGACGGATTCTGTCATGGTATAGGCGTCTACCACTTTGCCAAATACATCCAGCGTGGCATCAATTGGTGTGCCGGTAAAGCCTACAAAAGTTGCGCCTGGCAGTGAGTCATGCAGATATTTGGCGAATCCGTATGTTTTGGAGACTCCTTTCTCGGTTACCCGTATCTTTTGATCGAGATTCACCTGACTGCGGTGTGCTTCGTCCGAAATGCAAATGACATTGGTTCGGTTGGTCAACAATTCCGTGTCTTCAGTAAATTTGTGAATGGTGGTCAGAAATACACCTCCACTTTGCCGGCCTTGCATCAATTCCCGCAGATTCGCGCGACTTTCGACGCAAACGACTGTGTTGTCTCCGATGAAATTTTTCGCGTTGGTAAACTGTCCGGACAATTGGTCATCAAGGTCGGTACGGTCGGTTATCAAAACGATGGTCGGACTCCCGAAATATTCACTCTTCATCAAAAGCCTGGTCAGGTAAAGCATGGTGAAACTCTTCCCGCAACCCGTAGCACCGAAGTAGGTTCCGCCTTTCCCGTTTCCATCCGGTTTCTGTGCCTTCTTGATGTTGTCGTACAAGGCCCGGGCCGCATAATATTGGGGATAGCGGCAGACAATCTTCTCGTTCTTTTTGGAGCTGTCAGGAATAAAAACAAAGTTTCTGAGAATATCCCGAAATCTATTTTTGTGAAACATTCCCTGAATCATGGTGAACATGCTGTCAATCCCATCCACATCCTTTGCCAGCCCAGCCACTCTGCGCCAGGCATAGAAAAATTCATAAGGCGCAAAGAATGAACCGGCCTTGTTGTTGATCCCGTCACTAATGACACAAAAGGCATTGTATTTGAAGAGTTCGGGCATATCGCGGCGGTAACGGACTGTCAATTGTTTAAAGGCATCATGGATGGTTGCCTCTTCGCGAATCGCGCTCTTGAATTCGAAAACCACGACAGGGATCCCATTGATGTAAACAATTCCGTCCGGAATCCGCTTTTCGTTTCCTATAATCTCAAATTGGTTTACAAATTTATAGATGTTGCTGTCCTGGTCGTATTTTTCCCCACCCTCTGCGGTGATGCTTAACAGTTGATCTGCTTCCGGCTGTTTGTGTCTGGCCAATCCTGCATAGTCGATCAACTGGATGTACATATCCTTGTGGTTCCGGTTTTCCCGTTTCAGGATAAATCCATCTGAAAGCATCCGCATAAAAGTCTTGTTGCTCTCGTATAGGTCAGAAGAAGGTAGTGATTTTAATTGAAGAATGATTGATTTGACCTCGTTGACCGTAATGCCCTGTTCGGCATACTGACTCAGCAAAAAATGCTGAAGATCCGCTTCAATCAAAACTTCCTCGGGTTTGCGGGAAATGGTATTTCCATGCTGGTGGGAAAATCCCTCCAGCCCCAGCAACTCAGTAAATGCCCTTTCTAACTTTTCTTCCGTGAACTTCATTTTTCAGTGTCCAGGTTAATCGTCCAGGTTATGCTTTCCAGCCTTTCTTTTATCCTTTTCAGTGTTTTCAAAACTGCCTCATCGTTTGGAAAATCACCATAGACCAGGTTCTTAAAATCGCCATTGTATGCTGGCTTTAAATCTTTCCAGACAGTGTCCAAATCTGTAAAAAGCAGTGCTTCATTAGGATGGTGAATCAACCACTGATTGTTATTCTTGAAACTTGCAATATCATCATTGGCTACTTTCAATAACATATCATCAAAGGCGGCAGAATTGAAAAAATCGGAAAACTCTTCCTGCTGTAACAGTTGGTGCAAATCGTAAGTATGTCTGATTTTTTGCTTCAATTCGTGCATTGGATTTTCGCCGTAGGAAAACCGAACCAGGCTCATGATCTTCTCACAAAGTGTTCTTATTGGCTCCAATACCTGGATATTGAATGACTGTAGTCCGTATTCCAGTGCTATTGTGTCTTGTCCATTGTTCCGCATCATTTCACCTACCAGCGAAATCAGCTCTCTTTGGGCATATGGTTCATGATAGCCCAACCATGTTGCCTCTACCACAATTACATCTCTCACCTGGCCGTAATCACCCTGAAATTCTTTGGTGTAAGAATGGGCGGTCTTACGGTTCATCCCCATTTTATGGGTTATTCCTTCGATTTGTATTTCGGGTAATACTTTACTTACGACCTTCCCGATGGTTTTGATTTTTTCAGTTAGCTGGTTGTTTTTTTCACCTTCCCGTCTTAAAACCACGAGGTCTATATCTTCGGAAAAATTATCACGAGTTGTGATAAGTTTTCTTATCAGAAGTAAATCGTTATCCAAAGTTATCCCTATTCATATCCCATAAGCATCAGTAAATCAGACTTACTTTTGATAATATTATCGTGATAATATTTGCTATTTTCAAGTGGAT
>CAIUUO010000274.1 GCA_903902325.1 uncultured Bacteroidia bacterium | reverse complement strand
TACCTCAATTATTGGATAAATTACCTAAAACTAAATTCCGGATGAAAAATTCAATTTTGGTCCATTTGGCCACCGGCTTCGAAGAAACAGAAGCTATAAGTATCATTGATGTACTTAGGCGCGCACAATTAAATGTGGTCACAGTTTCTGTTACGGGTAATCTGCTGGTTACAGGCGCGCATAATATCATCGTATCAGCAGATCAACTGTTCGAAAAAACGGATTATTCAGAAGCATCCATGATTATCCTGCCGGGAGGAATGCCTGGCACCACCAATCTTCTGAATCACAAAGGTCTTACTGCACAACTAGTCAGTTTCAATGAAGCAAAAAAACAAATCGGAGCCATTTGCGCGGCTCCGATGATTCTGGGTTCACTTGGATTCCTGCAGGGCAGAAAAGCAGTGTGCTATCCCGGCTTTGAGTCAAAACTGACAGGAGCCACCGTACTGCAAACCCCATTTGTTTCGGATGATCATATTGTGACAGGCAGAGGCGTAGGCACCGCTCTTGAATTTTCGCTTGAAATTGTGCGAAGGCTGAAAGGTGAACCGGTTGCCCGGGAACTCAGGTCCGCTTTGGTAATTCCATAAATTTCCGCAGCAAATATGGATGCACTTACATTGAGAAATGAGATGGTCGGTTTCTGTGTGTCAAACGCAGACGAAGCCATCGTAACCAAATATTCCATCTATTTCAAGGACGGCAAGGATGGTTACGACGCCTATGGTGTCTCTACCGCTTTGATGCAGGCAAAAGTAAAGGAACTGATAGATAATCATTCAGTTACATTGGATCTTCTGATGCAGGTGGCCCCTTTCCTGCTAAAGAGTGGCAAGTACGAGGAAACCATTTTTATTTTACTCCTGGTTGAAAAGCATCTTAAAAAACTAACGCCTAAACACTTTGACGACATTTCACAATGGTACGAATACGGGATCATCAACTGGGCGCAATGTGATTGCTTGTGCAATAAAATAGTTCCATGGTTTTTCCTGCACAATTTGGTTCCGCTTTCGCGGTTGGCGGAGTGGCAAAACTCACCTTACCGGTTTCAGCGTCGTTCCGTGGCCGTGCCACTCATCAAATTGTTAAAGTCAACAGATGACTATCTCCCATTTTTTGAATTAATCACTCCGATCATGATGGATCAGGAACGGGTTGTGCACCAGGGTCTCGGCTGGTTTCTACGCGAAGCATGGAAAAAACAACCCGTACAAACCGAGCAATTTCTTTTGAAGTGGAAAGACCATTCGGCAAGATTGATATTCCAGTATGCCACGGAGAGGATGAGCAAGGAGGAGAGGCTCAGATTCAGACGAAGCAAGTAAAATGGACAATTGACAGTTGACAGTTGATGATTGACAATGATGGGTAATCCTGACTATACGCAGCACTTTGTGATTGGCAAAAACACATGTAGTTTTCTGCATATTTTATTTACCTTTGAAAAAAAATTGTATGTTGAACTGGATCAAGAAAAAAAGACTTAGCGTGGTTCTCCTTGTTGTGGGAGCGCTGTGTGGATTCCTTTACTGGAAATTTGTCGGCTGCTCAACAGGAACGTGCCCTTTGAAATCTCACTGGTATACCATGACTCTTTATGGAATGCTCATGGGATGGTTAATCGGCGATCTGATATCTTCCTTTTCCGGGAAAAATCCACAGGCATAATTTCTATCCCAATTCCAAAATCAGCATTCTGGTGGTTTCCGGAGTGATTTTATAACGGTCATCCAGGCGAATCCCTACGATCCAAATAATCTCCTCCCCGTTGGTCAATATCCAGACTTTCTCCTTTTCAGGAAGACTGAATTTTTCGTCCACAAAAAAATCACTCAGTTTCTTCAATCCGCTCATACCCAATGGCTGAAAAAAATCACCTTTCTGCCACTTCCGAAGAATAAGCGGAAACTGAATCTTATCCATGTCCACCATGGCAGTTTTGGGAGATTTGCTCAATTTGACTGAATCGGTCCGGTCTTGTGCAGCGATGTTCAGTTTGACAGGGAAATCTATTCCGGAACATGACTCATCCAGATAGTACCTCGTATCGGAGATTTCTTTTTGCTTATGAATCAGAATCACATCCCTGTCAAAAACAGCACGATGTGTCGATGAATAAAATTGTTTTCCCGATTGGCTTCCGATAGACCGGATCATCTCATCCACTACATCGCCATTAAAATGATAAGGTTTCAAAATTTCAAAAAGATAGGCAGATAGCGGATTCAGCATTTTCAATTCAGGAACAAAAAGTTCAATTTCCCCGGCGGATTTTCTTCTTACAACACGTTCCTTGACGGCATCCACAGCTTGAGAATAGACAGACCATGTATCCCGTAGGTGTGCAATGGTTCCTTGCAATCCATCACGGAATGAAGGATTCAGTTCTTCCATTAGGGGCAAAATCAAATGTCTGATTTTATTGCGCTGAAAATCTGTTATTTGATTGGAGCTATCCTCCCTGTACTCAAGCTTTTTCTCCGATGCAAAATTTTCTATCTCTTTTCTTGTCGCGAACAAAAGTGGCCTGACCAACTTTCCGGTTATTGCCTTCATCCCGGTTAAACCGGAAATTCCGGTTCCCCTTGCCAGATTAAGAAAGAACGTTTCAGCCTGATCATCGAGATGGTGTGCTACCACAATCTTGTCGAAATGATGCAAATGACGGATATCTTCAAACCAGGTATAACGCTGTTCACGTGCGGCCATCTCTATGGATATGCCGTATAGTGAAGCAAACCCTCTGGTGTCGAATGAAATATGAAAGAATGGTTTGCCATACTTCCTGGCAAGCGCCTTGACAAATGCCTCGTCCTGATCAGATTCAGTACCCCTTAAATTAAAATTACAATGTGCCACGGAGAAAGCATAACCGGCCAGGTGTAATAGTTCAAGGAGCACGACAGAATCGATGCCACCGCTAACCCCTACCAACAGGATATCATCCGAAGTAAATAGCCGGAGCGATTCAATGTACCTGTTCAATCTTTCAACCATCCGGTACTTAATTAAGAAGTTTCAAGTTACATCTCGGAGACTCTTGCGACGATGGCTACAATGACCCGACAGGCACTTTCCATCGATCTGACTGGAATGTACTCGTAAGGTCCGTGGAAATTGTGGCCACCGGCAAATATATTGGGACACGGCAATCCCATGAATGAGAGCCTCGATCCATCGGTGCCGCCCCTGACGGGAACTATTTTTGGTTTGATGTTACAGGAAAGCATTGCCTCACGGGCCAGTTCCACCAGAAAGAACTGCGGATCAATCATTTCCTTCATGTTGTAGTACTGATCATGGATTTTGATTTCACCAACTGGCTCTCCATATTCGAGGTTTAGCCTTTCAACCATTGTTACGAGTGTGGATTTTCTTGTTTCAAAATTTGGACGGTCAAAATCGCGGATGATAAACTCAATCTCCGTCCTGTCGACTCTGCCCTCAAATTTGATTAAATGGAAGAAGCCATCATAATTTTCAGTATGCTCAGGTATTTCCCTACCGGGAAGATCTGCCAGAAACTTATTGGCCACCAACATCGAATTTCTCATTTTATCCTTGGCTGAGCCTGGATGAACATTGATTCCATGAAAAATGAGATGAGCCGATGCAGCATTGAAGTTCTCATACTGAAGCTCTCCCAATTCGCCACCATCCATGGTATAGGCAAAGTCGGCTCCGAATTTCTGAACGTAGAAATGATCAGCTCCTTTCCCGATTTCTTCATCAGGGGTAAAACAAATCCTGATTTTTCCGTGTCTGATCTCAGAATGAGCTAAAAGATATTCCATGGCCGTTATAATTTCTGCCACTCCGGCCTTATCATCGGCACCAAGCAAGGTCGTTCCGTCAGTTACGATCAGCCGCTCTCCCTTGTACTTCAGAATTTCCGGGAAACGTCGCGGAGAAAGAACAACATTTTGCTCTTTGTTCAGCACCAGGTCATCTCCGAGGTACTCTTCTATTATTTGTGGCCTGACGTTTTTGCCCGAACAATCCGGGCTTGTGTCCATATGGGCGAGAAACCCAACCACAGGAACCACATGATCCAGGTTGGAAGGAAGCGTAGCCATCACATATCCGTTCCAGTCAACTTCGACCTCATCCAGTCCAATTCGTATCAGTTCTTCGGCAAGGATTTTTCCAAATTTCAACTGACCGTCCGAACTGGGAGAACTTGTGCTTTCGCCATTTGACTGAGTATTGAATGTTACATACTTCAAAAACCTGTCAACTACATTTTTATCCATGAAATAAACGGCTTCAGCAGCCTTTACCAAGATTAGTAAGAAAGTGCAAACAATACTCTTCGACTTGATGGTTTTCCAGTTAGGATGCATTTACCCGCTTCTTCCACGCCGTCAAAAGGAATACAGCGAATGGTGGCCTTGGTTTCTTCCTTGATGATCGCCTCTGTCTCCATCGTACCATCCCAGTGCGCCAGGATAAATCCGGGTTTAGTAGCAAGACGTTCTTTGAATTCCTCGTAGGTATCCACACTTGTGGTATTTTCTTCCCTGAATTTAAGCGCCTTTTGGAAAATATTGTCCTGGATTTCCGTCATTAAATCTTCAATCACCTGATCAATGCCTTCCATTTGCACTGATTTTTTCTCCAATGTATCGCGGCGTGCAATTTCTATTGTGCCATTCTCAAGGTCACGTGGACCAATAGCCAACCTGACAGGAACTCCCTTCATCTCATATTCGGCAAATTTCCAGCCCGGACGCTGCGAGTCTCGATCATCGTATTTTACGCGTATACCTCTTCGTTTCAACCGATCCACTAACACCTTTACAGTTTCAGAAATCTGATCAAGTTGCTCAAGATTTTTGTAGATCGGAACAATTACTACCTGAATCGGAGCAAGTTTAGGAGGAAGAACCAATCCATTGTTGTCTGAGTGAGCCATAATCAGCGCACCGATCAGACGAGTGGACACTCCCCATGAAGTAGCCCATACATATTCAAGTTTACCTTCCCTTGAAGTGAACTGTACCTCAAAAGCCTTGGCGAAATTTTGTCCGAGAAAATGTGAAGTTCCCGACTGAAGTGCCTTACCATCCTGCATCAATGCTTCAATACTATAGGTTTCGAGCGCTCCGGCGAACCTCTCATGTTCTGTTTTTGCTCCCTTGATCACAGGTACTGCCATGTAATTTTCTACAAAATCAGCATAAACATTGATCATCTTTTCTGTTTCAGCAAGAGCTTCCTCTCTTGTTTCATGAGCAGTATGACCTTCCTGCCATAAAAATTCAGCCGTGCGCAGAAACATTCGGGTACGCATCTCCCAACGAACAACATTGGCCCACTGGTTTACAAGAATAGGAAGATCCCGGTAGGACTGAACCCAGTTTTTATAGGTACTCCATATAATGGTTTCTGAGGTTGGGCGTATGATCAACTCTTCTTCCAGTTTGGCTTCAGGATCTACAATAATTCCATTTCCATTGGGATCATTTTTTAATCGATAGTGGGTGACAACTGCACATTCCTTGGCAAATCCTTCTACATGGCTTGCCTCTTTCGAGAAAAAAGATTTGGGAATAAATAGAGGGAAATAGGCATTTTCGTGCCCGGTATCCTTAAACATTTGATCCAGAGCAGCTTGCATCTTTTCCCAGATCGCATATCCGTATGGTTTGATCACCATGCAGCCTCTTACCGCGGAATTTTCAGCCAGAGCTGCCTTGCTAACCAGATCATTGTACCATTGTGAATAATTTTCCTCTTTTGTGGTAAGTTCCTTTGCCATTTTACTATTTTGGTATGATATTTGCTTGTAATACTGTAATAAATTCTTTGCAAAAGTAAGGAAAATTGAAGGATTTCTAAATATAAGGAGGAACAAAACATGAAAACAAATGTGAAATTATTTATAGCCGTTGCCTTGATGGCTGGAGCCTGCACAACTGGTTCAAAGGTCACCTCCCCTACCTACTCAGATGATCTTTATTACACTCCGGGAGAAACAACTCCTGTAGCGCCAAAACCTGTCAAGGAAGTTTCACAGCCTCAAAAAAAGAGCTTGGTAGCCATGCAGGTTGAAGAGACTGAACAGGGTAAAGTCGTGAATAATTATGTTGTGCCGAAAAGCAGCAGAAAAGATAACAACGCTTACTATTTTGATGATCAGCCTGCTTATTCTGACACTGTGACAGAGTACAAGGATAACAAGGAGCAGTCTACTGTCAATAACTACTACGAAGGTCAGGAGATGGACTATTCCACCAGAATCAATACATTCTATGACCCGTATTTCTATAATCCTTACTGGGATCCCTTCTGGGGCAGCAGTTTTGGTTATGGAGGAATGGGATTTGGTTATGGCAGCTGGGGCTTTGGTTACGGTGGCTGGGGAATGGGATTTGGCTGGGGAATGGGTGGATATTATAACCCTTGGTACCCCTATTATGGTTTCGGATATCCATATTACGGTTGGGGATATTCCGGTTACGGATGGGGTGGTGGCGGCGGAGGCGGAGGCGCCTATTACGCCAATGGTTATTATGGAAAACAAAATCATACAGGGAAGGGTGGCTCCAATGCGGTCAATTATGGCGCGAATTATCAGAAAAGCGGCATTTTATATGGTGGATCATCCACAAGAATACCATCCGGAAGTACTGTCAATGGTGCTTCGTCGAATACCCGAATAATTAACGGTGCAACAGGAGCAACTTCTACGCGGCTTTCAGGTACCCAAAATGCCAGGATGGTGACTACCACACAACAAAGCCAGTCTGCAGGAGGTGCTATTCAGGGCAACCGCATCAACAATGGTGCGACTATCTCCAATTTGCGACGCTCAAATACCGGTAACATCCAGGGAAACGGAACGACCAATCAGGCTGGTTCATCCACAAGAACTGCCACGGTTGGAAGTGCATATACCCCTACCTACAATAAGCCAAGGATGAATACACAAGCCTCTTACAGCAATGGATCATCCAGACAATACACAACCCCGGGCAATGTGAACTCAGGTACACAATCCGGTCGTTACGGCAGGCCACAGAGTTCAGGTAGCACCTATAGCGGTTCAGGTTCAGCAACCAGAACACAGTCAACAGGCTCAAGTAGTTATACTCGCGGTTCTGTAGGCACCTCAACATCCCGGTCATCAGGAGGCAGCAGCAGTACAACTTCCAGATCCTATAGTTCAGGCACCAGCACTCAGTCGGGTAGTTATTCCGCACCTGCCTACAATGGCGGTAATAGTGGTGGTAGTTTCGGAGGCGGGACCAGAAGTAGCGGAGGAGGCAGTTTTGGCGGCGGAGGCACTAGCGGAGGCGGAAGTGGAAGCAGCGGTGGTGGCGGTGGCGGCGGCGGTCGCACCCGATAATTTGATTGAGAGATAGACATCCGATCAGGACTTTTGTGAAAGATCGTATTGCAAACAACCCTTTTTTAAAAAAGTTCTATCAAACAATAAACAGAAAAAATTTCCTGTCATGAAAAAACTATATTTTACACTAATTATACTTGTAGGATTCATTACGATCACTTCGGCTCAATATGTCGACAATGCCCTGATATTTTCCCAGCAAAATTATGGTTCCACCGCGAGATTAAAAGCCATGGGCAATGCCTTCGGAGCACTGGGCGGAGATTTCGGCTCCCTGAGTATTAATCCGGCTGGGATAGGCATATATCAACGAAGTGAATTTTCCACTACCATGAGCATTTTGAATCAGAATAGCACGGAAGCGACCTACCAGGATAACGTAAATAAGTTGAACAATAACAACTTTAATTTTAAAAATTTCGGTTATGTATCAGCTATTCCTTCCGGGAACAACAGTTCCGGCTTGATTTCATTCAATTTTGGACTAGGTTACAACAGGCTGGCCAATTACAACCAGAGTAGTTTTGCTGGCGCATCGGCTTCCCCTACTTCAAGGATGGACGCATTTGCTCAAAACACGAATGGTACAAATTACAACAGCCTCGTTACTTCTTCAACGAACGACCCATATAAAAACGGAGTTCCATGGGAAAGTAAACTGGCCTGGGAAAACTATCTGATCGATGTGACAAACCCGAACACAACAGGGGATCAATACTCAACTTTTCTTTACAGCAATGAAAAAGTGAAGCAGGCACAGTCAGCTAACAAGGAAGGCTATCTAAACGAATACATTGCAACCTTTGGCGCAAACATCAACCATAAACTCTATTTGGGTATGACTGTCGGCATGCAGGACCTGTACTATGATGATGCAAAATATTATACTGAAAGCGGGGCCTGGGGATCTTTCGACTATTCAAACCGTGCAACATCTTCGGGTGTTGGATACAACTTAAAGCTGGGAGTAATCTATCGTCCAACCCCTGAACTAAGGATTGGTGCAGCGCTTCACACACCAACCTACTTTTACATCAAGGAATCCTACAGTTCCGTCATGAGCTCCAATCTGGTTGGTATCAGCACAGATGCCAACGGATCCCACTATGAAGCTACGCCAGTTGGAAATTATGATTACAACTTCAATACTCCCATGCATGCCATCGGGAGTGTCGCTTACCAGTTTGCCAAAAAGGGCCTTATTTCCCTTGACTATGAATTTGTTGATTATTCCGCGATGAAATACAAAAGTGGTGGTGACAGTTATCAGTTCGGAACCGAGAACACAGATATCAAAGCAGTTTACAAGGCCGTCAGCAACTTGCGTATCGGTGCTGAATACAGGCTAACAGAAGCTTTGAGCCTTCGCGGCGGACTTGAATTCCTGGGGAATCCATACGCTTCCAATTCATACGGAGTAGCCCAACCCAATTCCGATTATAAGTTCAGAACATACAATTGTGGATTGGGTTATCGGGTTGGTAAAATTTCCCTGGATTTGACCTACGGTTTGAGCGATAAAACCCATTATATGTACATCTATCAGGTGGATGGCGTTGCAGTAGATCCTGTAAAATACCATTCATTGAATCAGGAATTACTATTTACAGTCGCAGTGAAGATATAAGAAGTTCCAAATTTAGTTTTTCACCCGGCAAAGGGTAGAAAAAAGCAGGTTGCCTCATTCCTTGGAGGCAACCTGTTTTTTTGTTCAACAGGTTCTCAAAGATTAATGAATGTGTAATCTTACTGTAACACTTTTGTAATACCGGCACCCTAGTTTTGCGTTAGAAGAAATTGAACAATGCAAATTAAAACTAATTACGATTGAAGATAATTTACAAAAATTACTATTGCCCAAAGACCCAAATGATGAAAAAAATATTTTCATAGAAAT
>CAIUUO010000273.1 GCA_903902325.1 uncultured Bacteroidia bacterium | reverse complement strand
TATAACAGATAAAGTAAGATAGACTATTAATGCTGAAATTAATAAACAACTCGATTATTTAATAGTAAAGAAGGCTGGAGAAATTTGGATGGTAGAAAACGAACAAGTCGAAAATTTTTCATCAATCAATGAGTTAAAAGGATATCTTTACCTCTTTTTATCCTGGTCATGGTTGATTGTTCTTTTTGGTTTGCTTTCTGGTGGAATCGCCTATTACACTTCCAGCCAAACAACACCTGTTTATCAAACGAGCACACGCTTATTGGTCAGTGACCCCCCCGCTATCCAGAGTTTGAATTACAGCGGCATTGTCAATGGTGCGTCATTGACAACCACATATTCCAAGATGTTGGTTGACCGCCCTGTATTACAAGGAGTAATTGAACAGCTTAACCTTCCGATGACAAGTGATGAATTAAAACCCTTAATTACAGTGGATATTATTTCAGGCACACAGTTATTGTCAATTACGGTTGAAAATACCAACCCAATCCAGGCAGCAGATATTGCCAATACAATGGCAGATGTTTTTACGCAACGAGTGCGCGACTTACAGGCACAGCGTTATTCTTCCACAAGGGATGGTCTTGCTCAACGTGTTAGCGATATGGAGAAAAAGGTATCTGATACCAGTAATGCCATCATTGCTGAAAAACAGGCTTTGGGTATTCCACTCATAATCACTCCCAGCCCAAATGGAACCATAGTTCAAACCGTACCGGAATCACCTTTGTTGATACAACTTGAATCCAGGCTGACAGAATACCAGAGATTATATTCTGAGCTTGTAACGAACTACGAGCAGGTACGCCTGGCGGAAGCTCAAACAAGCACCAATATTTTTGTAGCGGAGACAGCCAGTGTTCCGCGTACACCAATCAGTCCAAATACAGGTCGAACAACACTGTTGGCGATGGTAGTAGGCGCCATGGCTGCTGCTGGATTGGTTTTTGCAATCGAATACCTTGATGATTCTATTAAAAACCCGGAAGATATTAGAAGAAAATTTAACTTGCCTGTTTTAGGGATGATTTCTCATCACGATATTGAACAGGGCAAACCAATAAGTTTCCGAGAACCTCGTTCACCAGTAGTTGAAGCATTTCGAACATTACGAACCAATATTACCTTTGCGGGGGTGGATACTCCTATTAAGAGAATCATTATTACAAGCTCTGTTCCCCAGGAAGGTAAAACAACAATCGCTTCAAATTTAGCGGCAGTTTTAGCACAGGGAGATAAAAAAGTTGTGTTAATCGATGGGGATTTACGCCGACCATCCATTCACTCACAATTTTCATTATCAAACCGCTTAGGTCTGACCAACCTTTTTGTGCGGCAAGGAAATTCATTAACAGGGATTCTACAACCCAGTGAATACCCGTTGCTATCAATTATCACATCAGGCGGCTCAGCTCCCAACCCATCTGAATTACTCACATCGAAGCGGATGAATCAATTTCTTGATTATTTATGTCAGGAAAACGATATCGTCATAATTGATACTCCACCCGTGTTGACAGTAACGGATGCCGCTGCACTTGCCTCAAGTGTTGATGGGATTATCCTGGTCGTGAAACCTGGCGTAACTAAAATCAGTACTTTTGCGCAAACTCTTGAACAATTGCGCACAGTTGGCGCGCATATCCTTGGAGTCGTATTGAATGATGTAAAGCCTTCTAGTAGGAAATACGGATACTATTACAGCCATTACTACTCAAAGGATTCCGATTATTATAGAAAAGATGATGAACGCTTAACAAAATAGTAATACTCCTGAAGAGAGTGTTTCCGACTGTCTTTTGGCAATTGGGAGAAAAATATGATAACTTCAAGAAGATTGTTGATCGTCCTAGCCGTCCTATTTGTCTTGTGCGGATTGGCTGGCTTAGGGGTTTTTGCGTTCAGGCAACAATTAGGTCTATCGTTGACAGCACCTACTCCAAAGGTGTTTTTAACCAATACACCTGTGGTTGTAAGTCTGCCCGCCACAAAAATACCAGCAACATCAACGGCTCTTACACCTACGATGACACCTCTCATTCCTACGGTTACTCCAACAATTAGCTCTGGGTCATTCTGCGGCGAAACTGTTGCCTGGAATATACTGGTACTGGGTTCAGATCTAAATGAAACAAGTCCTTTACGCGGTTCCGATTTAACAAGGATGATGAGGGTTGATTTTCCAAATCAACGAGTGATCGTTTATGCCCTGCCACGCGCCTTATGGGTGGATACAACCGGTTTGGGTTTGACCAATCCGAATATTTATGCCACGCAGCTGGGAATGGTGTTTTACGAAGGTCGCATTCGCTCCCCTCAATTCGGAGTACGTGAAATAATGGTTGATGGGCTACGTGTAAGTGCAGCCACTATATTGAGAAATTTTTCAATTCAAACTGATCACTATCTCGCTCTCGATTTGAATCAACTACCTGCAATTGTTGACGCAGTGGGTGGAATTCCTATCGATGTGCCCGAACGAACTACTGATTTCTGGCGTCCCTTTGTTATAGAAGCTGGTTCGCAAATTCTCAATGGGGAGCAAACAGCCAACTATTCACGTGCCTTTATGGGATCAGATTTTGATAGAATCCGGCGAAATGAAATCCTATTGGAAGCAATTCGGCAAAAGCTTTTAGATCCAACAGTGTGGTCGCAAATACCAAGCTTATATAATCAGTTTAGCGCGGTAATTGTTACTGATTTCACGCCTGAACAAATTACACATTTGGCGTGTCTCTTAAAACAAGTTGGATCGAATGGCATTCTGCAGGATAGCGTCAGACCTGAATGGACCTGGTCAGGGCCCAGGGAATCTTTGTTATGGAATAAAAATTACGTTTTGAGCCGTATCCATGAATTAGGGTTTACTCCCTGAGATATGTTCGTATTATTATCTTGAACATAAACAACCTAAAAAACGCCAGGAAATAATCTGGCGTTTTTTATATGGGAAATATAAACAGGTAAGGTTGATTAAAAAAAGGCAGCTTTATAGAAAGAACATAGGAAAGAAATGATCATGCTTCAGAAATTATAATATCAGATTTAATGCTTTTAAATAATTGCCAGGTTTTTCATACATTGGAAAATGACCACATTTTTCAATCACGGCAAGATCATTGTTGGGAATAAGAGTTTGAGCCAGCAGGCTTTGATCCATTGGAATCATGGCATCCTGTTTTGCAGAAATAATGAGTGTTTGAGCCTTAATTTTCCGCAAATTTTGGGTTAG
>CAIUUO010000272.1 GCA_903902325.1 uncultured Bacteroidia bacterium | reverse complement strand
GAATCGCAGGGACTTTGTGTCGTTACCGGAACTCAACGTCACCATCAGAGAAGCTATGTCGAAAGTTTTAAGCAAATCCAAAGCGGACTGATCGGCGAGATTGTCTCTGGTAATGTCTATTGGAACCAATCGATGTTATGGTACAGGGAACGGAAAAAAGAGTGGACCGATATGGAATTCATGGTACGCGACTGGGTGAACTGGAAATGGCTTTCAGGCGACCACATTGTCGAACAGCATGTCCATAACCTCGATGTATTCAACTGGTTCTTTGGGAAAAAGCCGGTTAAGGCAGTAGGATTTGGGGCAAAACAACGCAGGTTGTCGGGCGATCAGTACGATATGTTCAGTGTTGATTTTGAATATGAGGGTGGCATTCACCTGCACAGTATGTGCCGCCAAATTGACGGATGTGAAAACAACGTGTCAGAGCATATCCAGGGAACAAAAGGTTCGTGGAGCAGCAATACCATGGAAATCAAAGATAATCAGGGCAATGTCCTCTGGAAATTTGATGCAGAGAAAGAGAAAGCCGAGTTCAAACAAACTAATCCTTACGTGTTGGAACATGTGGATTTTGTGAATCATATCAGGTCGAATACCCCTATTAATCAGGCAGAAGAAACAGCCGTTTCCTGTCTGACCGCAATAATGGGCCGCGAATCGGCGTATTCAGGCGCAGCGGTAACCTGGGAGAAGATTTCCAATTCCTCATTGAATTACCTGCCTGCAAAACTGGAAATTGGTGCTGTGGATATGAGTGGTTACGTCGTTCGTGTTCCCGGTAAACCTAAAGAGGAGAAAAAAGGGTAATCTTTTCTTACTTTAATTCTTGAAAATTTCCCCGTTGCTCAAAAGTGGCGGGGATGTTTTTTTAAAGCATCCGGCGATTAGCTTCTGGCAACTGGCAGATAAGTTTTACAATTATGCGACTGTTTCAGAAAAACCTGAATGGAGATCAGACAAAAAGCTTATGATTTCCAAGCCAGCGGCGAGCAGCTAAATGCAAGCCGCATATCTTTAGTTGGTTGAGGGGACAATTAGCAGATAGTATAGCCTAATAGCCTATAGCCTAAGCCCCTGATCCCTTCCCTTAATTCACCTCAAAATGGACCGGGTCGTGATAATTTTTGTAGGTCCCTCCCCATAACAAACCATATCGTTTGGCTATTTCAGGCACTCTTGATGCCAGCCAGGAAGCTTTCGAACTGGCTTTTCTTAGCTGGATAGTCCGAAATCCTTCCCGCTTGTACAGAATAAGGTCAACCGCACGGCCCAAAACATGCCGGCTTTTGTTGACGGCAGCATTTCGCGGATTATCCCGTTTCAATTGAATCTGCGTCTCTCTTGAGCGTAACCCACTGATTATTTCTACTTTCCAGGATGTTTCTTTCTCAATATCTGCAATAAAATGCCTGAACTTTACCGCACACGCTTCATTAGCTTCAGCGATATTATCCAAAACAGTGGTGTTGTAATAACGGACCCTAAGATCATAAACTATTGTAAAACAAATATACACGACAGATATAACAATGGTAAGCAAAAGGATAGACATCAAATATCGCAGTAAAGGTTTTCTCTTTTTAGAGCTCATTATAATTTATTATTACTTTATTTTATCACTTATAACCTTCTGAT
>CAIUUO010000271.1 GCA_903902325.1 uncultured Bacteroidia bacterium | reverse complement strand
CCGATCTGGCGAGAAGACTGGGCAGGCAAAATGCCAGCGGTGATTATATTATTTATCTTAATGCTGGCGAGATTTATCACAAAGATCACCTCCTTTTATTTTTCCAACTATCGCAATTAGCAAACAATAAAAAAAGCTTGCAAGTTCTGACGGGACAATTAAGCGAGAAAAACCAAAAGGAAAATGCATTTCTGTTGGAACTCGCTGAAATAAAGGGCAGCAATGCCTGGAAGGCTCTGCTGCGCATCCGGCAGCTTCGCTGGGTCATCGCCCCACCTGGAAGCATGCGGTCACAAATAGGTGGTTTCATTTTGAGAGGTTTCCGATCTAATCCAAATGGGGTTAATCGTGAGAAACAGTCAGTTAGAGAAATAATTTCTCAAATGCGCGAAAAAGAACAGGCCATGCAAATGGTTAATTTGCAAATAAACCTGATGCAGCAAACTTTGCAGAAACTTCCTCTGGCAGGCCTGGAGATTGAAAAATTAGAAGGTTCAGAATTATCGATTGAGGATCAACCAGCAGAAGCTTTCGTCACCAGCCCTGCAGCCGATCCTTTTTCCGGACTGACCCCGGCTCATGAAAAAAAACCAGATCTATTAACCCTGGTTGACAAAACCTGGGAAACCCTGAAGAACCAGGGGTTAATGGCTGTTCTACAGAAGACTGTTGAGCGAATGAAGACCAAACCAGCAACTGGTTCAATCGGTTCGCATTCTGAACAAATATTTACATTTCTAAAAGCGAATAAGAAAATATCTCGGGAGCTGGTGATCCAATCATTTTCAGGGAAAATAGTTGAAAACCCGGATGTTTCCATCGTCATTCCGGTTTATAACCATTTCGATGAAACCATCCAATGTTTATTATCAATCCTGACTTCCAATGACCGTACAAAGTATGAGGTCATCCTGGCAGATGATGGATCAAACGATGAGACTCAGCCCGTTTTTTCCCTGTGTACAGGCTTGCAATATATTCGAAATATTAATAACCTGGGGTTTTTGAGAAATTGCAATAATGCAGCAAAATTTTCAAGGGGCCGGTATGTTCTTTTTCTCAACAATGATACAAGTGTCTTCCCCGGCTGGCTCGATTCACTCATGGAGACTTTTGCCAATTTTCCGGATAGCGGACTGGTTGGATCAAAATTATTGTTTCCAGATGGAAGCTTGCAAGAGGCGGGCGGCGTTATATGGGAGGATGGCAGCGGGTTAAATTATGGAAAATGGGATGATCCTCAAAGGCCGCAATACAATTATTTACGCGAGGTTGATTACTGTTCCGGCGCTTGTATTTTGATCCCCCTCAATTTATGGAATCAAATTGGTGGTTTTGATGAGCTATTCGCCCCGGCCTACTACGAAGACACCGATCTTGCCTTCAAGGTTCGCCAGGCTGGGTATAAAGTCCGTTATCAACCGACATCCCAGGTTTTCCATATCGAAGGAGCCTCATCAGGGACTGATATCAATAGTGGTGTTAAGCAACACCAGGAAATCAACCGCCTCAAATTTGTCTCGAAATGGCAAAATGATCTAAAATCTCATGGGAAACCAGGCCGGATCGAGGAAGCATTCTTTCGTGATCGTAGCGGCAGGAAAAACTGCCTGTATATTGATGCAACCACCCCAACACCTGACCAGGATTCCGGTTCGATTGATGCTTATAACTTCATGAAAATGTTTGTTGGCCTGGGCTTCAATGTTACATTTCTTCCGGATAATCTCCTGTATTTCGACAGATATACACCTGACCTGCAGAAAATCGGCATTCGCTGCCAATATATTCCTGATACTACAACAGCTAAAGACTTTCTAAGGAAGGAGGGCAACCATTTCGATCTTGTTTTTATCTCACGTCTGAACATTGCGGCAAAATACATCGACCAGATTCGCAGGTTTGCCCCCCGGGCTCGCATCATCTTCAATACAGTTGATTTGCATTTCCTGAGAGAAGAACGCGCTGCCAAACTAAGTGGCTCAAGATCTGACTTGTGGTTCTCCAAGCTGATTCGCAATCGGGAATTGTCGGTTATGCGCAAATCCGATCAAACCATCCTGGTCAGTGAGCATGAATTTGAAGTTGTTCAAACCTGCGATCCAAAAATAAAAAAGACTGTCATTCCTATTCCACGGGAAAGCCAGCAGCGTTCACGAGGTTTTGAGGGGCGTAAAGATATTTTATTTGTAGCTGGATACAAACATCCACCAAACCTGGATGGAATTTTGTATTTTATACATGAGATCTGGCCATTGATTAAAACGCAATTGCCAGATTGCAAAGTAATAATTGGCGGTAGCAATATGCCGGATAGCGTCAAAGATCTTGCTGCCGAGGATATTATTATTCTAGGGTTTATCCCTGAGTTGGAGAAGATTTACAGTCGCTGCAGATTGAGTATCGCACCCTTGCGCTATGGCGCGGGAGTAAAGGGAAAAGTTGTTACCAGCCTGGGATATGGCGTGCCCTGCGTGGCGACTTCCATCGCCACTGAAGGGATGGGACTGGTGAACGATATTGATATCCTTGTGGCAGATTCCCCGGATGATTTTGCAAAGGCGGTTATCCGCCTTTACAATTCGCCAGACCTATGGGAAAAGCTATCAACAAATGGTTTCGAAATCGTTCATGAAAAGTTTTCTTTTTCAACTGTTCAAGATAAACTTCAATCATTGTTGAAAGAAATCGGCCTAAGCTGAACCTGTTACAGAGTTTTATGTATTTCTTAACGGGAGGAATGCAAAAGACGTAATCCGCAATCTGACCTACCTCCCATAATTCATAGCGATAAAGCTGCCCAGGATAATTAAGACAAGCTCATGAATCCTTTTTTACAGACCCTACGCCAAACGGTGATCCCGAGAAACAGCAAAAGAGAAAAACTCGCCCGGTCAATTCAACGAAAATTGTTCGACCTGCAAGCTATCTTTTCTTCTGACTACCCAACCTGGATCAGGTTGAACGAACCGGCAGGCGCGGCTCTATCCGCTCAAAAAGAGCTGGTTACAACGTTATCCCTTCAACCATCCTTCAGTTTTTTACTGCAAATCAGTAGCTCTCCAGAATTCCTACAGGAACAAATAAATTCCATCCTGGCACAAACTTATTCAAAATGGGATCTAACAATCATTCTGGCTGACCAACCATCGCCAGCAATCCAGCGAAAACTCGAGTCTTTTGTTAAGGG
>CAIUUO010000270.1 GCA_903902325.1 uncultured Bacteroidia bacterium | reverse complement strand
TTCAAACCCACCACCATCAACCGCCATCTGGGGACTTTGGTTTCACAAAATCGATTCTTGAGGCTGAAGATCAGAATCGTGCATTGATTGATTTTGAATTACAACAATTTAATTAGTATGTTATTCATTGTTTGAAAAATTATTCCGCAACCAATAGTTGAAAATAACTCCCTGAATTAATGAATATGTTAATCCGAAAATGAGTATCCAAATATTATATGTAATCGCCCAAAGAAAAAATGATAATCCAACGAATATCAAGGTTATAAATATAGAAATGGCCTGCTTCCAATATTTTTTCCTCCTTATAATCACGACCAAAACGCCTAAGAAGATGGCTGGTATGCTGGTAACAACAAGAATAATCGAGAAAACAGTTATAAATTTGTTCATGGGTTATCTATTCCTTGTGGGAAATGAGACCAGTCTGTTCTAAATCCTGACCAAAATAAATTAACCAACGATGCGTTTACTGAAGCCGGAGGAAAAGTGCCAACAAGAGTGGTAACAACACTTTCTGTTACATCAAATCCATTTGTTCCATAATAATGTTTTGAATATTGGTAAAAGGTTGAAGCGGTTCCAATAACAGCAGCACCTCGATTGATACCAAACAAGGTTATAGCACCTCCTAAAGCAATTTCTCCTGCACCTGGAACCAATGCCATTGGTAAAACAATATCAAATGCTTCACCAGTTAGGAATTGAAGCGATGCCATAGCTAATGGAGTATATTGATACTTTAGAATATCTATTCCCCAACCAGAAATAGCTTCATAGAAATTTCCATTATTAGGTGATCCAGCTGTCGTACTGTCGGAGGTCGACCGATTCCCATTACATCTCATTTGACCAAGATTCCCGCAACCCTGTGCACCAGGCGAATGTCCGCTACCGCTGCCACGATGGCCACCACTATCACCAGGTTCACCGCCATTATTTGGAGGCGAAACCAGCGACACTCCAGATCCGCCACATTCTTCACCATTTGCACCGCATTCAATCCTCCAATGCCCTGTGGGATCGGAGAAATTTATTGGATTGTTTCCAACGAAACTAAAGCGATTTAGGTTTTGGGGGTTGTACTGATTGGGGATGATACTGTCTGGCTGCAAAAACCGGTTAAGATATGGGTCAGAGAAGTTGGACTGCACAATTCCCCAGAATCCATCAGGCATATACAAATGATCCAAACTCTTTTTTACGCAAACTGAAGAAAATGCGGGGGCGCGTACAATCGACGTCGCCTCATTGGTTCAGGTGATTGGGTTTCACATAATATTTTTAACCGCTTCATTTTCATCGCTGATTCAACTAGATAAAATGGTTCCGCCAGCGGGCCAATCGCATGGGTCCATTGCGGCGGTTTTTCGCCTCGCATCTCTGCCAATAACTCAACCAGGGCCGCAGAAATTGCTAATGTTTTGGTATCCTCTTGATCAGGTTGCCTGAAGTCACTAACAGAATGACCAGATCGAATCCAATCTTGTACCAGGCTTCGCAAACGAAGCGAATCATAACTGATGGCCGCCTCAGCCATTTGTTCAATCATTTCCATACAACAACTCCCATAAATCCAGAAAAGCATACTGGGCAGTTAACTCATCTCCTGGAATGAGATATGGCTCCGTGGCTTGCCAAATTTCATCTTGTTTTTGGTTCTTCGCAAGTTCCTTCAATAAGCGCCGCGCATCCGAAATATCCACATCGTCACGCCAGGCCGACAATTTCATTGCTAACAACTGGTAAATTGATGGCGAAGTAACATCGATACCCGGTGCGCTAAATAACTTTAGCCCTTTACTCAATCCAACCATGTACCCTTTGGCACCATCGTTCAACCAATCTTCAGGCCACTCGTGTTCTTCAGCAACTCGTTGGGCAAGGATTCGAACCTGTCTGGCCTCGTCAGGCTCGATAATAATTGCATCTACGTCACGGGTCGATTGCCGGGCATCAAACCCAAGCACCATCGCCGCTCCGCCTACCAGGGTAAGTTGAATATGAAAACCCTGTGCTTCAGCCAGTTCGCCAAGTCTTCTTAAACCATCCTGAATATCTTTTCGCGAAAAAGTTGCCATATAGAACTATTTTACTCGACAAGTAGATTGCCGTTCAATTTTCACGAACTGCCAAACGTTTCGTTATCTATTGATTTGTCCCATAAACAGTGTTCTTATGAGTACAATATTGAATTATGCCTTCCAGATTCAGTGACCCTTATCTTACCCGGTTTTTGCAGCCAGATACCATAATCCCCAACCTGTATAATCCTCAAAATCTCAACAGATATTCGTTCGTCGGCAACAATCCCATTAATCGAACCGATCCCAGTGGGCATAAATATTGCGATGGAGAGGATTCGAGCAATGGGTGTAAGGGGGTTACGACAGGCGATCTTAAAAATCTTTTATCGTATCAATATGATTGGAAAGTAATTGGTAATTGGAAGATGAAAGATATGGAGGCTGTTACAAAAGCGGCTGAACAAATCCAATCTTTTGTTGATGGCCTAACAGGTGGAAATGGTCTGGGTTGGATGAGCAAATACTTAGGAGGTACGAATATTGTTCATTCTTCAAATGCGCCATCCGGGGCGTCGTGGGTACCAAGTAACCGGGATATGACAAATCCTGCATTGATCACCGGAACTGGTGCGAATACTGTATATCTAATAGATAATTGGGTAAATCAAGATGGGGGAAGCCGGTGGTTGGCGCACGAAATGGCACATATCTGGGATATAAACACCAGCCCAGTAATACCATTTATAGGTGGAACCGGCGATCAATTGAATTCAGCAATGGGTGGAACCAATCAATTTGTGTGTCGTATATGTGAAAAAAACGGAGCTAACAATAATTATCCTTTTGAAGGTATTGGTGCTTTGCTTTATGGAAATAATAATACAGCAGATTATCTCGCTGAATCGTTTGCGTTGTCAGTATACCCAGATAGCAAAAATCCAGTTCCAGGCCCGGCACGGGATTGGGTAAATCAAACAATTTTGTCTGAGACGATAGGATTATTGAGTCCCCCAGGATTTAAATATGAAATAGGAAATTAAAGATGAGAACCTGTGGAATACATAGATTAATTCAACAGTCAATGATAATCATGAAAAGACGCTTAATACTAATCTTGATAGGATTCATTCTAGTAGGCTGTGTATTTTCGCCTGAACAGACCAATATTTTCGAGAATCCTGCTTGCCTACCTCCTTGTTGGGAGAATATTACACCAGGAGTAACTAAAAAGGCAGATGCATTGGCGATTTTATCGAAGAACCATGCGATTGATCAGCCGATTAAAGATCCTAATCAGGCATTAATTGGGTTTGACGATGCGTTTCATTTTACATTTTACAAAGATATAAACCGCTTGGGTTTTATCTATATCGTTGGTGATCGAGTTTCGATGATCAAGTTCGAAAACAAGTTGCATATTACATTACAGAAGGCTTTTGAATTATTTGGTGTGCCGCAGAGTGTAATAGTAGTGGAACATGTTGGTGAATTTGATACAATAACGTGGCTTAATCCTGAGAATGGGATAGTTTTCAGCTACCTTTTCCATCTTAATAATTCATTCGAAATCAGACCGGGAGACGAAATCGATGAAGTATTCCTCTTTGATCCAAGCCAATATCAACTCTATTTGAATAATGGTTTCTTTACTTACGCAGAGATAAGTTCTGATGAGATATCCAAAAAAATGCGACTTTGGAAAGGATATGGAAGCATTACCCAATACTTAACTTCTCCACTACCATAACGATATGGATCTGGTTCGACGGCTAATACGGTTCTTTAGGAATTAGCGTGGTAGCCCCCATCGGTGGGGGTAGATCGACAGGGTAAAATTGAATAAAAAAGGTGCGTATGACAAAGCCACAAGTAACGATTCCTTTAGAAATACCCAATGTGCAAGTGCTCAAAAGCGAAATAACCAAAGGAGGTGAACTCATCATTACGGT
>CAIUUO010000269.1 GCA_903902325.1 uncultured Bacteroidia bacterium | reverse complement strand
TGATTATCTGATATACTATATTTTACTTCAATATTTGGAATTTTCGTTACATCCGAACATGTTGTATCCTTTCCAATTATTGTAGAAATAAAAAATACCTTCTCAAAATTGGCTGATTCTGGTTGTACTTGCTTTTCTACTGGTATGAAATAACAAGATTCCAAAATTAACATTACAACAAAAGCTGCTGAAATAATTTTCGTTTTCATCTCGTTAAAGAATTACGGTTAGGTTAAATCCTTTTCAAATTTTTAGACATAGAACTTAAGGTTAGGTTAAATCCTTTTTCAAATTTTTAGACGACAATTTTCTAATATTCTTGCGCGCAATTATGTTCTGAGACTGCAAAAATGCCTGCTTAACATCATTTAACATAAGAACGTGACAGATTTTTGCTATTCCACACAACAAAATATCTGGTTACCGTACTAAAATTTATGATTTTTGAATAATCTAATAAAAGCAACAAATATTAAAGTAGAATCTATGAAGAAATACAATTATTTGATTGCCTAAATTACCGTCATGGCTATCTGCTCTTTAGCCTCATTCCTGTTTCCTGATCTGAAAATAAAAGACGATCTCATTCCAAGTATTTTTTCCATCTCACTTTTTTTAAACCCTGATCCGTATGCAAAAATGACACATATGTTTATGCCGGAGCCAATGCCTACCGCTGTATTTTTAGATTGGACCGGTTAAAATTCTGGTAGATCAGTTTAAAAAAAAGTTCATAGAAAGCTTGTAAATTTACATTTTCCGACAAGCTTCAAATAATTAGCTTTGCATCATGGAAGAATCAGATCCCAAACGAATTCGCCGCATTCGGTACAAAGGTACACACCCCAAAGCTTTCGCTGAGAAATACAAAGAGCTGAAGCCTGAACAATACAAGGAAGACATTGAAAAGGTAATGGAACAAGGACGTACCCCGGCCGGAATGCACCGTTCCATTTGTGTGAAGGAAATTATGGAATTTCTCCGGATTGTTCCGGGACAAACCGGACTGGATGCCACCCTCGGGTACGGCGGACACAGTTTGGAAATGATCAAGTGTGTGCTTCCGGGTGGAAAATTGTATGCCATTGATGTGGATCCTTTTGAACTGCCCAGAACCAGAGAGCGGATGGCATCGATGGGTTATGGACCTGATGTATTGGTTATCCGAAAAATGAACTTTTCAGAAATCGATCTGCTAGCCGAAGAAACTGGTCCCTTGAATTTTATACTTGCAGATCTGGGAGTCTCTTCCATGCAGATTGATAATCCGGAAAGAGGATTTTCCTTCAAGATAGAGGGGCCGCTGGATCTGAGGCTCAACCCCAAAACCGGAAAATCTGCCGCCAACCTCCTGAAATCCATTTCAAAGGATGAGCTGGAGGATATCTTCCGAATTAATTCCGATGAGCCTTACGCAGAACTTCTGGCATCAGCAATTGTCACATATATTTCTGAAGGAAATGAAATAGCTACCACAACGGCCTTGCGAGATCTTATCAGTCAAACCCTGGCATTTCTGCCTGCGGATACCCGTAAGGAGGAGATCAGAAAGACATGCCAACGGTGCTTTCAGGCCCTGCGGATTGAAGTGAACGACGAATTTGGCGTATTGGATCAGTTTCTCCACAAACTTCCGGAAGTACTCGCTCCCGGTGGACGTGTGGCGATACTCTCCTTTCATTCGGGAGAAGACCGACGCGTAAAAAAATCATTCCAATACTATTTCCGTGAAGGCCCCTACCGGGAAGTCGCCCCTGACCCCATCCGGGCAACCGCAGAAGAGTGCCACGCCAATCCCCGTGCCCGATCCGCGAAGTTTCGCTGGGCAATCAAAGCCTGATTTATGCCTGCGACGGTAATCCCAACATCTGGAATGGCTGCGACCTTTTCATCCACAACTATTCCGGCGATAAGTATTTTGAAATAACAAATCACATTCGAAATTGCAATTTACGTTAGTTCTCAGACGTTTTGGTTTATTCAAACAGTTGACTTTTCATTCAAATCTTTGAATATTCTCAATACGCTGAAATCCCAATAATTTACTATGCTGCGGTTTTAACATCAATTAACACAAGAATTTAACAGTTTCAAACTGTTCAGCAAAACAAAATGATGAATGAGCCGTATCAATAGTAAATTACAAATTTGAGATCGAACCAATATTAAAATCAATCATTAAAATCAGGTTATATGAGGAAGTTTCTTTATCCAGTTGTCGCCATTGCCATCATGGCAGTCTGTTCATTTACCGCATTCCAGTCGGCAGATCTGAAAATCGCTGACAACTATTCCGTAAAGTTTGACGGAGGCGACCCTTCCGGCGAATTCAAGGGATTGCAGGGAACCATCAATTTTGATCCGGCCAACCCGGGAGCCGCAAAATTTGATGTAACCATCGATGTGGCCACCATCAACACCGGAAACGGCATGAAAAACACCCACGCCAAAAGTGAAAAATGGCTGGATGCTGCCAAATACCCTGTGATCAGGTTTACCTCCAAATCAGTCGCAAAAACAGCCGGCGGATTTGAAGCAAAGGGTACACTTGACATGCACGGAGTTCAGAAAGAGGTGATACTTCCTTTTACATTCGCAGACAATGTTTTCAAGGGAAACCTGGAAGTCAACAGGATGGATTACAATGTAAATACGGCAGAACCCAATCATGGGGGGGCAGCCTTTAAAATTGCCATCACGGTTCCGGTTACAAAATAGTTGAACCCATGTTCAAAGGACATTTCTTACATGGATTGATTGCAGGGATATTGGCTGCTGTTGCGGCCAATATCTACAATCAGATTTATTTTTTCGCGACAGAAACAGATTTTTCAAGGGTACTTGGGGTTGGCAGGATGGTCAGTCTCAGTATCCTGATCTGTCTGCTGGCAGCATTTCTGAACTGGTTTTTGACAGAAAGGTTCAAAAACAGGGGAGAATTGATTTTCAATCTCCTTTTTTCCATGGGATCCTTCGCACTGGTCATGATTCCCATTTCAATCTCCCTGCCGATCGATATCAAAAATCCGGAACTGTTCCCTGGATTGGCGGTGCCTATGGTCTTCTTCCCCGCACTGGCCTGGTATACGGTAGTTCCGTTTTTTCGTGGAAAAACTGATAATTCGACGATTAGATAATTCGACAATTCGACAATGAATTTACCACAAAGGACTCGAAGTATAGCACGAAGGACTCAAAGTCAAATATCGGCTTAAAGGTTTCATTTTCTCATTTTCTCATAGCCGAATTGTCACCCTTCGACCCTTCGACAAGCTTAGGGGAGTCCAGGCTCAGGGAGCTTCTTTCGGGAGTTGCACTCGCCCCCTCTCCCCCTTCGTCCTTTCTACCCCTCCTTCCTTACATTCCCGGCAAATTGATCCCCGTAATCTTCCGGTACAAATCCAAGGCATAAAGGTCTGTCATCCCGGATACGAAATCGACAATGGTTTGAAGCTGATCATACAGGTTTTCGCTTTGCAGATGGTACTGGTCAGGAATAATCGAGAGTAGTTTCTCCGAAAGGGAATCCTTTGGATCCAGGATTGCAGGCGTAAACTCTTCAAGCAAAGTTCCCAGGATTTTGTAGCCTGCAATTTCAATCTGAATGACTGCCGGGTCCTTGTAGATTCTGGAAACAGAGAGTCGTTTAATCTCTTCCATCGCCATTCCTGATCTGCCATCCAGCAATTTCAAAAGGGATGGAGTCTCAGTTCCTGACAGTATCTCACTTTTCAGACTCAGGAAAATGGCTGCGCACTCCCTGATCAGTTTGCCGATCACCATGGCACGCAGGTAGCTGACGCGTTCATTTCTGTCCTTGACAATATTCAGGTTATAGCTTATTGATGAAAGGATTTCGGTGTCGGCCGCAGGATCAAAGAAGGCCATTAACAAGCTTTCGGCGTCGGCAGAAGAGATGATCTTTAATTTGTGGGCATCCTCCACATCCATGATCTGGTAGCAGATGTCGTCGGCAGCTTCCACAAGAAAGACAAAAGGATGCCTCGCGTATCGCAGTGGATTCTCAGAATACTGCTTTAATCCAAGATTTGTGGCAATCTTCCCGTAAAGTGATTTCTCGGTCTGAAAAAATCCAAATTTCTGTTTCTTGCCTGCCAGACATGATTCGTAAGGATATTTTACCATGGAGGCCAGGGTGGAATAGGTCAGGCCGAAGCCTCCTTCGCGCCTACCGTTGAAGGTGTGTGTCAGGAGTCTGAAAGCATTGGCATTCCCGTCGAAGCAGGTAAAATCGGTTTGCTGCTCCGGTGCCAACTGATCCAGAAGGACTTTCCCATGACCCTTTTTGAAGAAATTGGAAATGGCCGTTTCTCCCGAATGGCCAAAGGGAGGGTTACCCATATCGTGCGCCAGACAGGCAGTCGAGATGATGGTGCCAATTTCAGACAGGGCAGTTTCCCCGGTAGGGTCTTCCGTTTTTGAAAGTCCGGTGGCAACCAGGTTCCCAAGCGAACGGCCCACACTGGCTACCTCCAGCGAATGGGTCAGGCGGTTGTGTACGAAGATGCTTCCTGGTAAGGGAAAGACCTGGGTTTTGTTTTGCAGCCTTCTGAAGGGTGAGGAGAAAATAATCCTGTCATAATCCCTCTGAAAGGCGGTTCGGATCTCTTCGGATTCGTCGTAAGGACGGAATTCGGACCCAAGACGTACGGGCGAGATCAGCTGACTCCATTTTGTCATATTGTTGGTTCTGGTGACAGTTCAAAATTGGATCATTTTTCGAACATTTCAAACTATTTGTTGAATATTAATAAATATCTTAGCACGCTGAAAGTTAACCTTTATTTATATGCTCAACGGTTTATTGTTGCCACTGCTTGTTGCCATGTTTATGGGCCTGAATATGGGTGGCAGCGGAACAGCACCTTCCTTTGCAACCGCTTTCGGATCGGGCATTATACGCAGATCACTGATCCCCGGCTTGTTCGGAATATTCGTTTTACTCGGTGCCTTGCTGGCTGGCAAGAACACCGCCGTCACCCTGGGAAAGGAGATCCTGCCGGCAGTTAGCCTCGACTATACACTGACAACCATCATCCTTTTCTCCGTTGCCTGTTCACTACTTTTTGCCAATTTACTCGGTATTCCGCAATCGACCGCCCAATCGACTGTGGTGGCATTAATCGCACCAGCTCATTATGTCGGACAATTGAATACCCACAAGATATTTTTTGAAATCCTGCCCACCTGGGTGGTCATGCCACTTATCTCCTTTGGCCTCGTCTACTTTATCAGGATGGTTATCTCCAGACGATTTGACGCGAAACATCCCGGCTTTTTCGCGACGGAAAAACGACAGAATTTCTTCAACTGGGTGGTCATCATTACGAGCTGCTATGTGGCTTTCTCCATCGGATCCAACAATGTTGCCAATGCAGCCGGACCCATAACATCTATGATTACCAACGAATTGCATATCATTCCTTCCAGCCAGAACTTTGTATTGATCATGATTCTCTGTACGCTGATCATTGCCCCGATTTTCGCCATTGGAAGTTCCATCTTCGGCCACAAGCTCATGGTCAAAACCGGACAAGCGATCATTCCTATCGGGAAGGTAGAGGCGTCGATCATCTCTTTTATTACCGCTTCCCTGTTACTGACCGCATCGCTTACCCGTGGAATACCCACCTCCCTGGTTCAATTGAATACATTTGCCATTCTTGCCCTCAGTGTGACAAAAGTTGGCTGGAAAGAGACCTTTTCCAAAAAAGTTGTCAAGCAGTTTTGGTTGATCTGGCTGATTGCCCCGCTGATTGCCTTCCTGTTCTCTTACTTCCTTACCTCCCTGGCCGACCAGTTCGGATTACTCTCCATCTGATCAGAAAAGTTCTGGACGAAACTTCTTGATGGTCTTGTCCAACTCGGCAGAATCAGGGAAATGACTTCGCAGTTGCTCCTTGAAGGAGGGTCCGTGATTGGGGATTTTGGTGTGTACCAACTCGTGGACAAGGATGTAATCGATCAGCCTGTCGGGTAACCGCATCAGGTGCAGGTTCAGGTTGATGTTCTTCAGGTTGGAGCAGCTGCCCCAGTTGGTCCGGTTGTTTTTAACCGTTACCATATTGATAGAGTATCCCAGCTGATCCGCCAGTTGCCTCGTCCTGACGGGCAAATACCTCTTGGCTTCGTACCTCAGAACTCCTTCCATGGCCATCACTATTTTTGCCCGGATTTCCGGATCCTCAAGTGAGGCAGTTTCCGGGTAGGCAATCACAACGGAATCCTCTCCATTGCGAAAATAAACATGCACCTTTCCGGCTTGTTCCGGTAAAAGAAAATATTTGAATTTCCTGGTGGAAAAAAGTTCTCCCGGCTGCAACAAGGTCCTTTTGAGTCCGCGCTTTTCCAGTTTTAGTTTTGTATGGATGACCCAGCTCCGCTTCTCTTCCAGAAAGGACTCTCCCCTCGAAAAAGAAAGGAGCCAGGGAATGGAAACCAATACCTCTCCGGAAGATTTGACCGAAATCCTCAGGTTTTTCGACCGGGCCTTCCTTACCAGCCTTACCTCACCTATCCCGGGAACCTGTATCGTTTTTTCGTTCATTTACTCTTGTGTAACTTCAGTATTTCACGCAAAGAACGCCAAGAAAAACCACAAAAGAGCGCAAAGTTTACATCAGAATTCTTTGCGTCTCTCTTTGCGAACTCTGCGTGAAACTTTTTGATACTCATTATGGACTAAATTGTTTCTTTACAGATAGACTTCTATCAAAGATTAATAATGACAGGTAAACCGGTAAAACTAGAAAAATATTTCATATTTTTGATTTGCATATCCAGCGCAATTGAATTCGAAGGTTGTTTAAACCATAGAAAGCAAGTGAACAACCATAAAAACATAAACTTGTTAAAACAATCCAAATCATGAGCGAAAATAACGGAACTAAAATCTTGCTGGCATTTATTGCCGGGGCTGCCGTCGGCGCTGCCATCGGGTATTATCTCAATTCTGACAAAAAGGAAGAGATCATCAATGATTTCAAAGAGGGTGCCTCCAAACTCAAAAATGATATCGAAGAAAATCTCTCCATGGCAAAAGAAATGGTCGATAATTTCAGAAAGGGCAGTAGCGATACAACCACAGAAAACCAGGCATAATGAAGGAACATGAATCAATTGATTTCTTTCAGGACTTCAAAGTATTGATGACAGATTACCTGACCGCAAGGCTCAAACTCCTGAAAATCGAAGCATTTGAGAAAACGGCAAAGATTTCCGCCATGCTCTTTTCCTCGCTAATGATTGCCATCCTCGCTTTCATGCTACTTTTTTTTCTGAGTATAGCCCTTGGGTTCTATTTTGGTTCAATCTTTAACAGTTATGGCACCGGTTTCCTGATCGTTACCGGCTTATATCTGCTGATACTCCTTCCATTCATCTTTTTCGGAAAAGGAACCATCGAAAAATTGATTGTCAACAGGATGATTGAACAGTTAATGGAAAAAGAGGAGGATGAACTATGAGCTCGGGCAAGAAAAACAAAACGGACAGTCTGACCTTGCTGAAAATAGAAAAAGCAAGGCTCTCTGCTTACTGCACTTACCAGGAAAAACTGATTGGTTTAAAATATGACTATTTCAGGGAGAACTATTCACAGGTACTGGGCGAATCACTCCTTCCCTACGATGATAAGCAAAATGTGAAAGTTAGCGACCTCCTGGACGCCGTGAATGGAGTTATCACCAAACTATTTCCCGGAACTTTCGAAGGCAAATTCCTTCCCGGGTTTTTGTTGAAAATGATAGAGGTGGTGATGATACATGTGGTGAACAAGAAAAAACGCAATTAGCTGTTAGCCATTAGCTATTAGCTTTTGGTATTTAAGCAGACCACTAAAGCAGTGCATGCAAAAGCCTTAACATTTATCAAAGGCATTATTCCCGACTAATCCTTTTTTGGCTAAAGGCTAAAGGCTAAAGGCTAAAGGCTAAAGTTAGACTTGCAGGAATTGAAAAAGGTGACATCGTGCCACCTTTATATATTTTTCAACCAACCTTCATTGTCGAATCGTCGAATTGTCGAATTGTCAAATTTCTAGGGTCAATCCGGAAAATACCCCTTGATAATTCCCCTTTTGGAGTCCTTGATGAAGAGCAGGATTTCGTCCCTTTCGCGCGAAGCAGGCATTTCAGTTTCCACCACTTCGAGAGCCTGGGAGTTGTTGTATCCTTTCTGGTAGATGATCCTGTAGATATCCTGGATCTGGGTGATCATTTCGTTGGTGAATTCCCTGCGGCGCAGTCCAATGGAGTTGACGCCCGCATAGGACAATGGTTCACGTCCGGCCTTGATGTAGGGCGGAACATCTTTCCTTACCAGGGATCCTCCTGAAAGCATCACATGCTTCCCAATATGGCAGAACTGGTGAATTCCGGTATGACCGCCGATAATGGCAAAATCATCCACAACCACTTCTCCTGCAAGTGAAGTAGAGTTCACAAGGATCACATTGTCGCCTACCACGCAGTCGTGCGCAACATGTACGTAAGCCATGATAAGGCAGTTGTTGCCGATCACAGTTTTGCCTTTTGCTGAAGTTCCCCTGTTGATCGTAACGCACTCCCTGATGGTGGTGTTATTGCCAATTTCAACAGTAGAGTATTCACCTTTGAATTTCAGATCCTGAGGTTCACCGCCTACAACCGCACCCGGGTAAATTTTACAATTCTTCCCGATTCGGGTACCCGGCAGGATGGTAGCATGCGGACCTATGTTGGTTCCTTCACCAATGACAACATCATCTCCAATTGTGGCAAATGGCTCAACAACAACCCCGGCAGCTAGTTTTGCATTGGGATGGATATGGGCAAGTACTTGGTTCATGTGCAATATTCTTAATTATTTATTTTTTACGATCTGGGCCATGAATTCGCCTTCGCAAACAACTGTATCACCAACAAAAGCCAGTCCCCGCATATGGGCGATACCCCGTCTGATAGGCCCGGTAAGTTTTATCTTGTATACCAGGGTATCTCCTGGTACCACTTTTTTTCTGAACTTGATGTTGTCCATGGTCATAAAGTAGGTCGAATAGTCGCCGTCGGCATGCATGGAGCTTATGACGAAGACTCCCCCGCACTGAGCCATGGATTCAACGATCATCACACCAGGCATAACAGGTTCTTCCGGGAAATGGCCAACAAAGAATGGTTCATTCATGGTGACATTTTTCACTCCGATGATGTAATCACTACCCTTTTCAATTACTTTATCCAGCAAAAGGAAGGGATTTCGGTGGGGCAACATCCTCTTGATGGCATTGATATCGTAAAGCGGTTCCTCGTTGGGATTGTACTCCGGTGGAGCGGATTCAGCCTGGCTGCGCTGGCACTCCTTTTGCAGAAGTTTTGTAAATTCAGTATTGGCAAGGTGTCCGGGGCGTTTAGCGATGATCCTTCCCTTGATCCGTTTCCCAAGCAGCGCCATATCTCCGATTAAGTCAAGAAGCTTGTGCCTGGCACATTCATTGTCGAAATGAAGCTTCAGGTTGTTCAGGATCCCGATCTCATTTACCTGGATATGCTCGTGATGAAAAAGATCGGCAATCCTGTTCAGCTCATCCTGCTGCATCTCCTGATCCATGATCACGATGGCGTTGTCAAGGTCACCACCCTTGACCAGGTTATTTTTCAACAAGGCCTCCAATTCCCTTACGAAAACAAAAGTGCGGCACGGAGCAATTTCTGCGGCATACTCAGTTGTCTGATCCAGGGAGGCAAACTGGTTGCCCAAAACGGTTGAATTATAAGATACCAGCACATCCACCGAAAAATTTTCATCCGGAAGGATCGTTATCTCAGACCCCGTCGACTGGTTATGGTAGGTAATCTTTTTCTTGACGACGAAATATTCCCTTTCGGCATTCTGTTCAACAACCCCGGCTTCCTGAATCGCTTCAACAAATGCGAGTGAACTGCCATCCATAATAGGAACTTCAGAGCCATTGATCTCCATCAGCACATTGTCAATATCCGAAGTAATCAGCGCCGACATGGCATGTTCGATGGTACTGATAGATACTGCGCCATCCTGGAGAACAGTTCCACGGGCCGTTCCCCTGACTTTGGAGACATTTGCCTCAATCTCAGGTTCTCCGTCCAAGTCAATTCTTTTAAACCTGAATCCAAAATTTTCAGGAGCCGGCTTAAAAGTCAATGAGACTTCAACTCCTGTATGTAGGCCTTTCCCGGTTACGGTAACCGGATATGCTATGGTATTCTGTTTCACTATCATTCCTGCGAGCTAAAATTAAATCGGGTTACGTATTGTAAAATCAAATATTTAATGTTGTTCTATTTTATTCATCCACTTTTTCAGGTCAGAAACGTCAACCGACATCTGCGGGAGCTTTCTGAAGATCGCCATGGATCGCATAAAATCCTTGAAATCCTGTACCGGCGCACCAATCATGGTTGAGTTATCGGCAATATTGGTCATTACACCTGCCTTCCCACCCAGTTTTACGTTGTCACCGACTACCAAATGGCCTGAAATTCCAACCTGCGCACCTATCACGCAGTTCTTTCCGACTTTAGAAGACCCTGCGACGCCCGACTGGGCAGCCATTACTGTATTTTCACCTATTTCAACATTGTGGGCGATCATGATCTGGTCGTCAAGCTTTACTCCTTTGCGAAGAATTGTTGAACCCATGGTTGCACGATCTACTGTTGTATTGGCACCTATCTCTACAAAGTCTTCGAGGATGACATTGCCTATCTGGACAATTTTCGAATAGGGACCATTCTCATTGGGGGCAAAGCCGAAACCATCCGCACCAATGACGACTCCTGCATGCAGGATGCAATCTGATCCAATCCTGCAATCAGCATATATTTTAACTCCTGAATATAAAATGGTGTTATCCCCGATCACGACATGGTCACCGACAAATACCTGCGGATAAATCTTAACATTTTTACCGATCTTGGCGTGATCTGAGATATAGGCAAAAGCTCCCAGATATAAATTTTCACCAATGGTGGCACTGCTGCTAACGAAGGAAGGTTGTTCAATTCCACTTTTTTCAGGATTCATTTCCTGATACATTTTCAGCAACTGAGCCAGAGCGGCATATGGGTCATCAACGCGGATCAATGTGCATGAGAGAGTTGATTCCGGGCTAAACCCTTTTGAGACAAGAACTGCGGACGCCAGGGTGGTATAAATGTATTTTGTATAGGCAGGATTGGACAGGAAAGAAAGTGTACCGGGCACGCCCTGGTCAATTTTGGAGATGTTGTTCAACCTAACCTCTCCGTCGCCTTCCACTGTTCCGTTGAGCAGTGCAGCAATGTCTTTGGCCTTAAACTCCATTCAATTACTTTTAAAAATTCGGAGCAAAAATAAACAATATTAGTTACCTGGCGAGTTTTTTGCCGGATAACAGACAAAATGTTTGCGCACGGTCTTGGTTAATCCCTCGAGGTTAATATCTGAGGCATCCCTGATATCCTTCAACTTCCCATTTTTATGCAAGATCATAATAGCCTCTTCATCCGTCTTATATGCCTTATTAGTCATTTCTCCCACGGAAATAAAATAATCAAGTTTATCATCCTGGATTCCGGTTTTGGACAACACTTTCGATCGAAGATCATTCAGCTGACTCTCGCTGAAAGGATGGGGTGAAATTTTTATTTTCATCAGTTTCCTGTTCATAATCCGATCGGAAAGATCCGACAATATCGGGTCGCTGTGGCTGGTCCATTCCTTGATGGCACTCGTGATATCGGAGTCATCAAGTCGCGAAAACCGGCAAACTGCCATTTTTTGCCTGTTTATCTCCATGGATCTGAAATCATCGGCTGTAACTTCTCCGTTTAAAAAACAGGCAAATGCGCCGGAGGCTTTCACCTTTACCCCCGAATTTACCAGGTCCGATGCACGGCGCAGTAAATTAACGAGCATCCTTTCGGCTGAAACCACAGTCTTGTGAAGATATACCTGCCAGTACATCATCCGGCGGGCAATCAAAAAATTTTCGACGGAATAAATTCCTTTAGCCTCAACAACCAATTGATCACTCCTGACATCCAGCATCTTAATAATCCGGTCAGAAGAGACTACTCCTTCTGAAACCCCGCAATAGAAGCTATCTCTTTTCAAGAAATCAAGCCTGTCCATGTCAAGCTGGCTACTTACCAGGAGGTGCAAAAAGTGCTTTGGATATTGATCCAGAAAAATACGGATGGCAAGATCCAGCCTGCCGTCAAATTGCGAGTTAAGATCACGCATAAATAGAAGGGAAAGCTCCTCATGGGAGATCCCTCTGACGATACTCTCTTCGAGTGCATGAGAAAACGGCCCGTGTCCCAGATCATGCAACAATACAGCGATCGTAGCACCTTCGGCCTCTTCATCACTGATCTCCACTCCTTTCCCGCGCAATACATTCAAGGCCGTTCCAACAAGGTACATACTCCCGATGCTGTGCTCAAACCGGGTATGGTTAGCCCCTGGATACACATGGGAGGTCAGCCCAAGTTGCCTGATACGCCTTAGCCTTTGAAAATAAGGGTGTTCAATCAAATCAAAGAGCAATCCCGAATTTAAATCAATGAAACCCCACACCGGATCATTGACAATTTTATGTTTGTTTTGCCTCACTCAAAAATATTTTAGTATCAAATTGACGTCTAATAATTTACAAATTCAGACCTCTGTTTGCTCATTTTTCACTTTTCACTTTTCACTTTTCACTCATATACCTTACAAACCCTTGCAGATCATTCAAAATTAGAAATAAATATTTGTTTAATTCAAACATTAATAGTAATTTCGCACCGGAGAATAATCGCAGGATTAGGGGACGCATTGTCCCCTATTTTATTAAGTTATAAAATGATATCGAAAGAAGTTATTCACAGGATGGCAGAAGAAAAGTTGTCGGACACGATGTTTATCGTCGATGTGACCGTTGGCTTGGGCAATGCAATCTCTGTTGTAATTGACAGCGACGAGGGACTGAGTATCGACAAATGCATCGAAATGAGCCGTCACATCGAACATCAGTTTGACCGTGAAGTCGAAGATTTTTCCCTTGAAGTATCATCTCCCGGGTTGACCCAACCATTTAAAGTGCTGCGCCAGTATCAGAAATATCTCGGTAAGGAAATCGAGATTGTGACCGGCAAGGGTGATAAGTGGACAGGCATCCTGCAATCGGCCGACGAAAAAAGCTTTTTTGTCGAAACGAAGAAAAATAGTAAAGTAGATGGAAAAAAAACAGTTGAAACAAAGACTGTTGAATTTTCCCCGAATGAGATAAAGACTGTTAAACCCGTTATTACTTTCAAATAAAATCCTGAAGATATGGACAACCTCAATCTGATTGACACGTTTTCGGAATTTAAAGACCTGAAAAACATCGATCGAGCCACCATGATGAGCGTATTGGAAGATGCGTTCAGAAGTGTGATTCAAAAACAATTTGGTTCGGACGAGAATTTTGATGTCATTATAAACCCCGACAAAGGAGACTTCGAGATATATCGAAACCGCACAGTAGTAGAAGATGACGCCATAACCGATTTGAATACAGAAATCACCATTTCACAGGCCAATGCCAACAACGGGGACTATGAACTTGGGGAAGAGCTGACAGATACCATTCGTTTCAGCGACTTCGGCAGAAGAGCAATCCTGAACCTGCGTCAAAATCTTGCTTCCAGAATCCTGGAACTGGAGAAAGACAACATCTATCAGAAATACAAAGGCAGAATTGGCGAAATCGTCACAGGTGAAGTTTACCAGATCTGGAAAAAGGAGTTGTTGCTTCTGGACGACGAAGGAAATGAACTGATATTGCCTAAAAGCGAACAGATTCCATCCGATTTTTTCAGAAAGGGCGATAGTGTGCGAGCAGTGGTGATCAAAGTTGAAATGAGAAACAACAGTCCGTACATTATTTTGTCACGTACTTCACCCGTTTTCCTGGAGAGGCTCTTTGAACTGGAGGTTCCAGAAATCTCGGACGGACTTATTACCATTAAGAAAATTGTCAGAATACCAGGTGAAAGAGCCAAAGTTGCCGTGGAATCCTATGATGACCGTATCGACCCTGTTGGTGCGTGTGTCGGAATGAAAGGTTCCCGTATACATGGTATTGTAAGGGAGTTGCGCAATGAAAACATTGACGTCATCAATTTTACAAACAACAATCAATTATACATACAACGAGCGCTAAATCCCGCAAAAATCTCGTCCATAAAGATTTATGGAACAGATAATAGGGTAGAAGTGTTCCTGAAACCGGAGGAAGTTTCTCTTGCTATCGGGAAAGGTGGTTTAAACATCAAACTGGCCAGTCAACTGACAGGTTATGACATTGATGTCTACCGCGACCGCGAAATTGCTGACGAAGAGGATGTTTCACTCGAAGAATTTGCAGACGAGATCGATGACTGGGTTCTCGACGGCCTCAAATCCATTGGATGTGATACTGCCAGAAATGTGCTCAACCTATCACGGGAGGAGTTGATTAAACGTACCGACTTTGAAGAAGAAACCATCGACGAGGTGTTACGCATACTGAAGTCCGAATTTGAACAGTAACTGTCAGACGTTCAATCAACCGGAAGAGATAAAGCAAATTAAACTGTTTGGCAAAGTATGGATACAGGGAAACAAGTATCAAGGTTAAGTAAAATAGCACGTGATCTGAACGTGGGGATCTCTACAATCGTAGAGTTCTTAAATAAGCAGGGGATTAAAATGACTCCTGATCCCAACGCAAAGATCGATGTGGAGGCCCAGGTGCTTCTCGAAAAACAGTTTCGGAAGGATCATGATGCCAAAGTCGAAGCTGATATGCATCGGCCCGGACGTCTGAAAAGGGACACCATCTCCATCGAAGATGTCCATCCACACGACCACAAAACGCTTACAGAAGATTTTGAAGACGATTCTTTCAGTATTACCGACAACAGTCTTCATAACAAGGAAATCAAACATCACGAGCCACAACAGGTAAAAGCACAAAAACCTGAAATCACTCAAACCCCGTTGCCTGAGAAACCTGCTATCAAAGTTATTGGCTCAGTTGACCTGGATAATTTGTCTCAAAAACCGAAAACAGCAGAACCTGTTGCTCCTGCTGCAAAGGCAGAGCAACCTGCCGAGATTGAAAAAAAGGCCGATGTAGCTCCTGCTCCCAAAACCATCCTGCCTGAACAAATTGCTCCACAAATAGTACCTGCCGAGGAAGATCAGAAATCCGCCCATACAAATGAAAAGGCGGAGATCGCTCCTGAAATGATCTCAAATGTCACCCATCTTGAATCCAACATCAATATTGTAGGTAAAATTGACCTTGAGGTTGCAAAAGCCACGGATAAAAACAAGAAAGAGGCCATTCTTACCAAGAAGAAGCATGTTTCACCTAAAACCGCTGAAGGTAAGCCTGTAAAACCGGGACGCGAAGGTAAACACCGCGAAGATCCACTCGAAGAAATATTTCCTGATCTGGTGGATGCTCCCGAAGAAATATTCAAACACGCAAGAGAGATTCTCTCGGGTCCAAAAGTGGTCGGCAAAATTGAATTGCCCTCCGAAGTGCTAAAAAAAGGCCTTGTCGTGCGCGATGAAGACCGTTTGCTTCGCAAGAAAAAGCGCAAACGTGTGACCAAAGATGCCAAGGAACGCGTTCCGCTAAATATTGAGAAACGAACAGACGAACCCAAAGAGAAAAAAGAGATTGGGAAAGAGAAAAGTACCATCAAGAAGAAAAGCTCTCTGGTCGTAAAGAAAAAATTGCCGCTTAAAAAGGAGGTCAACGAAGAGGATGTTCAAAAGCAAGTCAAAGAGACTCTTGCCCGTCTGACCACTAAAAGCCAGAAAACACGCGGATCCAAACACCGCCGCGATAAACGTCTCGCCTATACCGAGAAAATGGCGGAAGAGGGTGCACAAGCCGATATCGACAGAAATATCATCAAAATTACAGAGTTTGTTTCTGTAAGCGAATTGGCAAGTATGATGGATGTTAACCCTACCCAGGTTATAGCAACCTGTATGTCATTAGGACTTTTCGTATCCATCAACCAGCGTCTGGATGCTGAAACAATGTCTGTGGTTGCCGATGAGTTTGGCTACAAGGTCGAATTTATCTCCGTCGAAGTACAGGAAGCTATCCAGGAAGAGAAGGATTCAGAGGCAGATCTCAAACCCCGTCCGCCAATTGTCACTGTCATGGGACACGTCGACCACGGAAAGACATCCTTGCTCGACTACATCCGTAAAGCCAATGTAATTGCCGGCGAAGCAGGCGGAATCACTCAGCACATCGGTGCTTACAACGTTACCCTGGAAGGCGGAAGGAAGATTACCTTCCTCGATACACCAGGTCACGAGGCATTTACCGCCATGCGTGCCCGTGGCGCCCAGATTACCGATATCGCAATCATCATTGTCGCTGCCGACGATGACGTCATGCCTCAAACCATCGAAGCCATCAACCACGCCTCTGCGGCTGGTGTACCGATCGTTTTTGCGATCAATAAAGTGGATAAGCATACGGCGGATCCAGAAAAAATCAAACATCAGCTGGCCAACATGAACTACATGGTGGAAAGCTGGGGTGGAAAATACCAGTCACACGATATTTCAGCCAAATCCGGACAGGGTGTGGCAGAATTGCTCGAAAAAGTGTTGCTTGAAGCCGAAATGCTGGATCTGAAAGCCAACCCGAATAAGCGTGCCAATGGTTCAGTCATCGAATCGACCCTCGACAAGGGACGGGGCTTCGTTGCCACCATCCTGGTACAATCAGGTACCCTGAAGGTTGGAGATGTAATCCTTGCCGGACCGCATTTCGGTCACATCAAGGCGATGTTCAACGAACGGAACCAGCGCGTAGAAAGCGTAGGTCCTGCAGAACCGGTTCTGATCCTCGGACTGAACGGCGCCCCGCAGGCAGGCGATAAATTCAATGTCATGGAGAGTGAGCGCGAAGCCCGCCAGATCGCCAACAAGCGCGAACAATTGCAACGCGAACAAGGTCTCCGGACCCAGAAACATATCACCCTCGACGAAATCGGACGAAGAATTGCCATCGGCAACTTCCAGGAACTAAACATCATCGTCAAGGGCGACGTGGACGGATCAATCGAAGCGCTTTCCGACTCACTGATCAAACTCTCCACTACCGAGATCCAGGTCAACGTGATTCACAAGGCCGTCGGTCAGATCACAGAGTCCGACATCATGCTGGCATCGGCTTCCAATGCGATCATCGTCGGATTCCAGGTACGTCCTTCCATGAGCGCCAGGAAACTGGCCGAAAAGGAGGAGATCGACATCCGCCTCTACTCCATCATCTACGACGCGATCAACGAAATCAAATCGGCGATGGAAGGAATGCTTGCTCCCGAAATCAAGGAAGAGATCAAGGGTACTGCTGAGATCCTCACGGTGTTCAAGATTACCAAGGTGGGAACCATTGCCGGATGTATCGTCCGCGATGGCAAGATCATCCGCAACTCGAAAGTGCGCCTGATCCGCGACGGTATCGTCGTCTTTACGGGCGAACTCGAATCACTCAAACGATTCAAGGATGATGTCAAGGAGGTGGCCAAGGGTTACGAATGCGGTCTGAACATCGCGAACTACAACGATCTGCACGAAGGTGACTTTATAGAGGCATTCGAGCAGGTGGAAGTAGCGAAAACATTATAAGGAAAAAGGAGAAAGGAAAAAGGAAAAAGTACTGGACTCCAAACTTTTATAGTCAATAATAAACAGGAACGCCTGGATCTTCATCCAGGCGTTCCTGTTTATTATTGACTACTAATATAGCATTGCTTCAATGCCACTTTTTCCTTTTTCCTTTCTCCTTTTTCCTTTCTCCTTTTTCCTTCTTTAGTTCGCCGCTTCGAACTGATTAAGGAACCTCACATCATTTTCAAAGTATAGCCTGAGGTCATTGACTCCGAACTTGAGCATGGCGATGCGCTCGATGCCCATTCCGAAGGCAAAACCAGTATATTTCTTGCTGTCAATACCGGATGCTTCCAAAACATTCGGATCCACCATGCCACAACCCAATATTTCCAGCCATCCGGTGTATTTGCAGACGTTACAGCCCTTGCCGCCACATATGGAGCAAGAGACATCCACTTCTGCCGATGGCTCCGTAAAAGGGAAGTAGGAGGGCCGCATGCGGATTTCCGATTTCTCCCCAAAAAGTTCCTTGGCAAAATAGAGCAAAGTCTGTTTCAGATCGGCAAAGGAGACATCCTCATCGATGTACAGTCCTTCAATCTGATGGAACATACAGTGTGCCCTGTAGGAAATTGCCTCATTGCGAAAAACCCTGCCCGGTGTAACAGTTCTTATCGGCGGTTTCATCGTCTCCATGTCGTGCACCTGAACCGATGAGGTATGTGTACGAAGGAGTATATCGGGATTCCTCTGGATAAAAAAGGTGTCCTGCATATCGCGGGCGGGATGTTCCTCGGGAAAATTCAGGGCAGAAAATACATGCCAGTCATCCTCGATTTCGGGGCCTTCAGAAACCACAAAACCCAGTCTTTTGAAGATCTCCAGGATCTCATTCTTGATGATGGATATGGGATGACGGGTTCCTGCTTTCATGGGATCTCCTGGCAGGGAAAGATCAAGTCCCTTTGAATCGGATGCTTGCTCCTCCAGTCCTTCCTTCAGTACCCTGATTTTTTCAGTGGCAAAATTTTTGAGGATATTAATGGCCTGACCAACCTCCTTCTTCTGATCGGGCGATACATTTCTGAAATCCTCCATCAGTCGGGAGACTTCCCCTTTCTTGCTTATGTATTTTATTCTCAGCTCTTCCAGCTCTTCAGCCGATTTGACTGCGATCTCCTCAATCTCCTTCTGAAGTTCCTTTATCTTGTCTAACATGGTAACTCAATTTTGAAATGCAAAAATAGCAAAAAAACGCTAAAGAGCGCTCTGCCTGTCTATCCCGATGTCGCTATGGGAAACCGGATCTTCCACAGGTTCCAGATGGGTAAAAACCGTGACAGGTATCGGAAAATGGTCCCTTACGCTCTTCTCGATGACCTCCAGCAGGTCGTGGCCACGTTGTACCGTCCACTCGCCCGGAACAAGAATATGGACAGAAATAAATTTCCGCTGTCCGGCCTGCCTGGTCATCAACGAATGAAACTCGATTCCTGTTTCACGGTAGTGGTCAAAGATCAGCTCAATCTCTTTGCGTTCCGAAGCCGGTATGGCCGTATCAATGAGCCCTCTGGCCGACTGATGCATGAGACGGTACCCGGTCCAGAGAATATTCAGTGCCACAACCATGGCAATGATGGGATCAAGAATCAGCCATCCGGTCAGTTTGACCAGACCAATTGCAGTAAGAACCCCGATAGAAGTCCAAACATCCGTCATTAGATGTTTTCCATCTGCAATAAGTGTAATCGAATGATTCTTTTTCCCTTGGCGCAATAAAACGAAAGCCACAAATAGGTTGATAAGGGAACCGATCAGTGATACCATCAAACCAAACCCCATGTTCTCCAGAGGTTGTGGTTTGATTAACCGGGGATAGGAACTCCATACGATGCTGCATGCGGCAACCACGATGAGGCCTCCCTCAATGGCACTCGAAAAGTATTCGGCCTTGGAATGCCCGTATGCATGGTCATCATCAGCAGGCTTCTCCGCAATATGGATCACAACCAGTGCAATCAGGGCCGCCAAGAGATTGACCCCCGATTCAAGCGCCTCTGAAAGCATACCCACAGATCCTGTCATCTTGAAAGCAAGTCCTTTCAGTGCGATGGTCATCACCGCCGCGAAGATCGACAGGTAGATGAACTTTTTTAGGGATTTTCCGGCCATGTTACTAATGTGTTAATGTGCTAATGTGTTAATGTGCTAATTTTAAGGACTGCGAGTTTTGATTCGTTTTATGGATAATTTATTGTCACATCAGATCTTCGTAATGTTCACTAATTCTGAATTATATGCCATTGTCAATTAAATCAGTGAATTATTGATTCTTTATTTGATAATATTTTTTCATCCGGATCGCATAATGCTCCAATCTTCACATTGGCATATTAGCACATTAGCACATTAGCATTTTATTTCTTCACCAAACCTTCCCTCTCCAGCAGCGGATCGATAGACGGTTCCTGCCCGCGGAAAGCCTTGTACAATTCCATCGGATGCGCAGTTCCGCCTTTCTCCAGAATGTTTTTCCGGAAAGATTCGGCTGTGGCGCGGTCAAAGATACCATTTTGCTTAAACACCGAGAATGCATCGGCATCCAGAACTTCTGCCCATTTATAGCCATAATAACCGGCTGCATAACCTCCTGCAAAAATATGAGAGAAGGAGGTACTGATGCAATATCCGTCCAGTGGCTGAAAAATATCAGTTGGAGCCAACGCTTTCCGTTCGAACTCCACCACACTGCCAGTCATGGGCTCAGTAATCGAATGCCATGCCATATCGTTCATGCCAAAGCTTAACTGGCGCTCGCTGAAAATCCCCGACTGGAAATTTTTAGATTTAATCAGTTTCTGAACCAGTTCCGCCGGGATTTTTTCTCCTGTTTGGTAATGTGCCGCGAAAATATCCAGGAAATCCTTTTCAGTGGCAAAATTCTCCATGATCTGCGAAGGCAATTCAACGAAATCGCGGTAGACGGAAGTTCCCGAAAGACCTTCATACACTGTATTGGCAAACATGCCATGCAATCCGTGACCGAATTCATGCAGGAACGTGGTCACTTCATAGAAGGTAAGCAGCGATGGCTTGGTTTCGGTTGGCTTGGTGAAATTGGTGACGATGGAGACGACAGGACGGATGCTTTTCCCGTGCAGGTTGCTTTGCGGACGATATTCAGTCATCCAGGCACCCCCTCTTTTGCCATCCCTCGGGAAGAAATCCAGGTAGAGCACAGAAAGGAAGGAGCCATCCTTGTCAAAAACTTCGTAGGCCTTTACATCGGGATGATATACCTGGATGTCCTTGGTTTCCTTAAAAGTGATACCGTAAAGCCGGTTTGCCAGTTCGAAAACTCCGCCAATCACCTTGTCCAGTCTGAAATAAGGTTTTACAGCCTCTTCATCAAATCCGTATCTTTCATTCTTCAATTTCTCAGACCAGAAATTCAAGTCCCATCGCTCCAGTTGTTCAGTGAAACCATGCTTTGCTGCATATTCTTTCACGTCGGCCAGATCTTTCAGCGCGGCAGGTCTGGAAGCTTCATGCAGTTGCTCCAGAAAGGCATTCACTTTTTCAGGATTTTCAGCCATCCGTTCCTCCAGAACAAAAGCGGCATGGTTGGAAAATCCTAAAAGCTTCGCCCGTTCAAGCCTCAGATTGACAATCTTGCGGACAATCTCCTCATTGTTGTTTTTATTCTGGTGGAAAGCGCGTGAATTGTAAGCCTTGTAAATCTCCTCCCGCAGTTTCCTGTTATCGGCAAATTTCATGAAAGCAATGTATCCGGGACCCTGCAGGTTGATCATCCAGCCCACTTTCTTCTTGGCCTTCGCAAGTTGGGCTGCCGCTTCAATCTCACTTTCAGGCAGACCGGCAAGATCTTTTTGATCAGTAATTACCAACTGGTAGGTGTTCGTTTCAGCCAATACATTTTCTCCAAATTCAAGTGACAATTGCGACAGTTCCGTATTGATCTCCGCAAATCGCACTTTGGCCGGGCCTTCGAGATTGGCTCCGCTCCGAACAAACCCCTTGTAGCTGTCATCCAGAAGTTTGAGATCTTCTTGATTCAGATTGAGTTTCCCTTTATTGTTGTAAACAGTTTTGACACGATGAAACAGCTTCTCATTCAGCGAGATATAATTGTGGTAATCCGACAGTTTGGGTGAAATCTCCCGGGTGATCGCCTGAATGGTATCATCTGTTTCTGCTGAATTCAGATTAAAGAGTATGGTAGTGGCTCTGTTCAGCTTTTTTCCGGTCTCTTCCAATGCGACAATGGTATTCTCAAATGTCGGAGCCTCCGGATTGTTGATCACGGCATCCGCTTCCTTCCTGGCATCCGCCAGAAGCAGGTCTATGGCCGGCATATAATGTTCATGCCTGATCTCCGTGAAAGGAGGAGTTTCGTGAACCGTTTTCCATTCTGTCAGCAACGGATTGGATGCTTTCTTTTCTTTAATCATGTTTATTGTTGTTATTCCTGTCAGGATCATTAACCCAACAAATATATGTTTCTTCATTTTAGTTTAAGGTTAATTCAGAAAGTTTGAAATTATATTGCAGTCTTTATTTTTCTATCAGCAGTAAACCTTTGGACCTTTTGGACTATTGGGACTCTTTAGACCCTTCAACAAGTCCAGTTCCGTCTTTCCGTCCTATCACCAGTTCATCTCCAAATTTGGCCAGTCCTTTCGACCTCATCGACCTTTCGACCCCTTCGACAAGCTCAGGGACCGGCAAATTCATTCAAAATAAATTCACTTCGACAGGCTCAGTGAGCTTCATTTGAGAGTCGAGTTCGCCCACTCGCCCACTCTCCCCCTCTATTTTTCAAAGATTGCAGGCTCAGTGAACTTCATTCAGGAGTCGCTCTCCCTAAGTCTCCCAGTCGTCCAGTCTCCTAGTCTAATAATCTTCACTTCTTCCAGTCCGCCCTTCGACAGGCTCAGTGAGCTTCATTCGGGAGTCGCACTCCCCAAGTCTCCCAGTCACCAAGTCCTTTCGACCCCATGCCCCATGCCCCAAGCTCCATGCACTCATCGCCCCAGCCTTCGCTTCGTCTTCTCCTTCATCACGCTCCAGCCAAATTTCCCGATCTTCTTCCCCATCTCGTAGTAATTGCCATGGGAATAGGCCATCAGACCGGCGCTTTCGAGGCTCATGGCGCCTGTTTCGGGGTCGATGTACCTGTCGTCGGCAATGATATTGACCACATTGGCGATGAACATGTCGTGGGTGCCAAGTTCCTTGACCTCCACCACCCTGCATTCGATGCTGATGGGTGATTCACCTACGATCGGACACTTGACCACCGTAGCCGGAAGCGGGGTCAATCTGCTTTCTTTGAACTTGTCGAAATCCCGCCCTGACTTGACGCCGCACCAGTCTGTTACCTCGGCCATATCCCTTGTGGTGAGATTGATGACAAACTCTCCGGTCCGTTTAAGAATGGCAGATGAATGCCTGCCAGGACGCACCGAGATGTAACACATCGGCGGATCTGAACAGATCGTTCCGATCCACGACACCGTGATCAGGTTGTATTCATCAGGGGATGAGCCGCAACTGATCAGCGCTGCAGGCAGCGGGTAGATCATGTTGCCGGGCTTCCAATTAATTTTCGCCATAAAAACTATATGTAAAAATACTTTTATTCGTCTTACTTAATTTTCGATTTTGGATTTTCAATTTTGGATTACGCAATATCATGATTCTCTGTCATTCGGGGTTTCGATCCTGTTTTAATACTTAAAAAAAACCTGATTCCAAAATTTTGATTTGGAATCAGTATCTCAGGAGTTCCCCAATCCAAAATCGAAAATCGAAAATCGAAAATTTCTAAAGGTCTTCTTCCAACTTACGGATTTCTATCCATTCTTCTTCCGCCAGTTTTGCCCCGGGTACCCGGATCACCCTGGAAGCCAGAAGTGCGCCCAGTTTACCGCTTTTCTCCAGGTCGTATCCCTTGGCAATGCCTGACAGGAACCCCGCTGCAAAGAAATCGCCTGCTCCCGTGGTATCAACAACCAGGTTGCCGGCAGCAGGTACCTTGTGCCGGACAGCACCCTGCTGGATATAGGCGCCTTCCTTCCCGACCTTGACGACAGCAATGTCGCACCTGGTTGCCAGGTTCACGACTGCTTCCAACGGTTGCAATCCGGTAAAGGCCTTTGCCTCCTCTTCGTTGGCAAAAACGATATCAACATAATTATCCACCAGTTCGTTCAGTATCTCCAGATTGGCCTCCACCACATTGTAACTCGCCAGATCAAGCGCGATGACCAGTCCTGCCTCTTTTGCCGCCGATGCCGCTGCCATGATCAGGGCATGGTTGTAAACGAGGTAACCCTCGATAAAGAAGAGGTCAAATTCCTGCAATCGTTCCAGGGTAATATGATCAGGATGCAAATCTGAAGCCGCACCAAGGTAGGTGGCAAATGTGCGCTCTCCGTCAGGCTCCACGAGTCCAACGGCACGGCCGGTCGGCAGTTCGGAATGGATCAGAAGTGGCTTGATGCCCTGGTTCTTTTGTTCCTCTTCGAACAGTATTCCCAGTTCATCTTCGCCGATGGTGCCAAGGAAACCGCATGGAACCCCCAGATTGGCCACTCCGTTGATCGCATTGGCCACTGATCCGCCCGTGACAAGCAGCCTTTTCTCATTGGAAATACCGGCTTGAACACGGTCCGACATCTCCCTGTCGACCAGCGTCATGCTCCCTTTTGGTAACTCCAAAGTCTTGATAATCTGATCATCCTTAAGTATTGCAATGATATCAACAAGTGCATTCCCGATCCCTAATATTTTCGAATGGCCCATAGAGGTTATTATTTTATGCGTAAATAATTTGTTTTTTAATGGTCGCATAGAATACCCAAAAAATCATTTCCGGTTGGTACAAATATTTTATCTTGGGTATTTGTATGTTTTTTTGCAAATATATTTCCATTTCATGAAAAAGGTGTTATTTTTGCAACGCTTTAGAAAATAAACTAGGGCAAATAAACTCCTTAGTAGCTCAGTTGGTTAGAGCGGCGGACTGTTAATCCGTAGGTCGTAGGTTCAAGTCCTACCTGAGGAGCAGACAAAGGTCAGATGAAAATCTGGCTTTTTTTTGTACTTTTAGGTATGGGATATTCAGTATATATTCTTTACAGCAAAAAATTGGATCGGTTTTACATAGGTCAAACAAAGGATCTAAATGAACGATTGCTATTGCATACAGAAAAGCAATTTGAGGATTCATTTACCAGCAGAGCAAATGATTGGAAATTGTTTCATTCTATCCCATGTAATTCGCGGACTCAAGCCATTCAAATTGAAAGTCACATTAAAAAGATGAAAAGCCGCAAGTATATCTTCGATATTAAAGAATTCCCAGAAATCTCTGAAAATCTAATAATAAAATATCCGTAGGTCATAGGTTCAATCCCGATAGCTATCGGGACTACCTGAGGAGCCATACAGGACAAGAGGTCATTTTCGACCTCTTTTTTTGTTTCCCCACTTTCGAAAACCTTGACGGCATTGGTCAAAACACGGATC
>CAIUUO010000268.1 GCA_903902325.1 uncultured Bacteroidia bacterium | reverse complement strand
ATTGCGCTATATTTATCGTTATCCGAAAGTATAAAATCGACTTCATTTCCTCCACTGGTTCGCCAGTATTGAATTGAATCCGAACCCAATTTATCTATAAGAATTCTAAAGACAGTATTCTCCCACAATTCACCTTTGTCAGTTCTATTTGCGAGGGGCAGAAAATTATTCAGCAGACAGTTTCTTAATCCGGAGTCAAGCAAATAAACTTTGGGCATCTTAACCAATTCCTTTCTCAGATTTCTGTAAAACGGTTTTACAAGTGTGACATGAAAACACTTCTGCAGAATGGATAGATAATTCTCCACGGTTTCATTCTTTATTCGCAAAGTTGAGGAAAGTTCATTGACATTGACAATTCCACCGATCTGACCAGCTAAAATCCTGAAAAGGTTGTAAAAAGCTGTTTGATTGATTACACCCGATTCCAGAATATCCCTTTTTACAAAGGAGTCACGGATATCATTCAGGCGACTAATTTTTTCCACCTTATCCGGTTCAGTGACTACCGCCGGATAACCACCAAATGTCATATAGTCTTCCCATTCGAGACGAAGGTAATCGAATCGGGTACTTTTGAAATCCGCGTTTTTTAGAAGATGCTCCAATTCTTCCCTGAGGTCAGACTTTCCGCCTAAATCAAGATACTCATCAAAAGAGCAAGTGTACAAATGAAAGATTTTTTTTCGGCCTGCCAGTGAATCCCTAAATTGATGATCGATGTAAAAGGCGCTGCTGCCTGTTGCGACAATCTTGAGTAGTCCGGCATGTTCGTCATACAGAAGTTTCAGAAAATTGGAAGGATCATCCAGGTATTGAATTTCATCCATAAGCGCCACTGTTCTTTGGTTCGGCTCCGGAATGAATTTCAATAAATTCAAGGGGTTATCATTCAACTCTGACAGAATTGATTTGTTTTCAAGATTCAGAAATATAACTGGAATATCCGCCTCCTTACAATAGGTTTCCAACTGTTTCAGCAAGGTTGACTTTCCGGTCTGCCGTGCACCGGTAATGATGGAGAATTCCTTTTTCAGAAGATGGCTCTGTAAACCTTCAAATAGTTTCCTGCGTATCATTTCCGCTAAATTTGCATTAAATATAGAATGATTTAATTGAAAAAACAATTCTCGGGGTATATTATCGGATATATTACCCTGCGTATAGGATATATTATCGGATTATTTATACTATGTATGGGGTAAATTATCTATTTATTGCCTAAATACATAATTAGGAGAGGTTGAAGACTATGCCCCTGCAGCGGTTGTCATGAAGGACACATTGTATTTCATGGCATCGGCTGCAGCTCCGGTGAAAATTTACAAAACAGCTGATCCAATATCAGGCAAATGGCAGATCGCCACTTCCACCTTCCCGATTGGCATGACTGATCCTGACTTGTTTCTTGATAACGATGGCCGTCTCTATTTTTATTAAGGATGTTCGAATGTAAAGCCCATCTACGGCGTTGAACTGGATGTAAAAAGCTTCCAACCCAAAGGAAGTCCGGTAGTTTGCTTTAACAGCAACAAAGGTGAATGGATGGGTATCGATTTACAAAAAGAATGTGTCGTAAATGCCGTGCAATTGAATTTTGCGGAAAATCTAACAACACTCCACGGCCGTAATCCAAACATCTATTACCAGTATCTTTTGGAATATTCAAACGACCATAAAATATGGAATGTCTTGTCAGACAAAACACATAACAATACGGATGTGCCCCACGATTACATACAACTTTCAGTTCCTGTCAAAGCACGATATCTAAGACTCACCAACTATCATGTTCCAGATGGGACCTTTGCTTTGTCGGATTTGCATGTTTTTGGAAACGGCCAAGGGAAAATTCCCGGTGAGGTTCTTAAATTCACGGCAATACGTACAGAAACTGACCGACGAGAAGTTAAACTACAATGGGAAAAAAACAAAGATGTAGTTGGTTACAACATTCGGTATGGAATCAGTGCCGATAAACTGTATCATACATATCAGGTACTAGACAAAAACAGTTTGACCATACGGAGTCTGAACAGTGCTCAGAAATATTATTTTACGATTGACGCATTCAATGAGAATGGCATCCACAAAGGTGAAAGGATTATTGAAGCAGAATGAATTTAGGATTTGTGTTATATAGTTTATTAAAATCCCTCATCAAATGTTTCACTTCAGCCAATGAGGAATCCGTTTATACAAAATAGAGCTAATTCAGTCGGATAAATTCAATCGCTTGCGCGGATGAGTATGGAGTTTGATTTAAAATGTCGCGCAAAGAACGCAAAAGTTGAAGTTTTGCTTTGCGTTCTTTGCATCTTTGCGCGACCTGATTTCTTGCAATGCAGACTTGGAAGAATTCAAACTGAACTCAAATATTCAAGGATTTAGATGATACTACGAATCGATGGTGGTGCGACCCTCCTGTGTAGCTGTAAAAACAAGGAACGGCAGGAATACAAGAAATAGTACAAGTCTGTTTTTCATGTGGATAGTGTCTGGAAATCATGTCTATAGATAGGATTTAAGTTACTAATTTGATCCAAATATGATATTGGATCATCAAACTTTGATCAATTACGCTCATTTTATTTCAAATGAGGAACCATTTGTCTAATTTTATGCAAGGCATAGATCTACTAACAATAAATTTCCTGAAATGAAAAGAGCAATCTCTATCCTGTTTTTAATCGCCATCTGGACATCAGTGATTGGGCAAACTGTCTCCAACAACAAGCAAAAAATGGAAGCCTGGAAAGACGCCCGCTTCGGGATGTTTATCCATTGGGGACCAGTATCCCTGAAGGGAACTGAAATTGGCTGGTCGAGAGGTCGTGAAATACCAGTTGAAGAGTACGATAATCTTTATAAACAATTCAGTGCCCCCAATTTCGATCCCAACAGCTGGGTAAGTGTGGCCAAGGCAGCCGGTATGAAGTACATCATCCTGACCACCAAGCATCACGATGGCTTTTGCTTGTGGAATACCCGTCAAACTAATTTCAATGTGATGAATTCGCCACTTCACCGCGATGTGGTAAAGGAATTGGCAGAAGCATGCAAAAAGCAGGGGATTGAGTTTGGAACTTACTATTCAACCACCGACTGGCACAATCCTGATTTCCCGCTAACCAGTCCGGGTGGTACAGTAAAAAGAGAGACCTACGATCTGGAGGCATACACCACTTACCTGAAAAAGCAGGTAGCCGAACTGTTGCTGAACTATGGTCCGCTGTTCGTTCTCTGGTTCGATGTACCGCAGCGATTTGACGCTTTGAGAGGCCAGGGGGTTATCGATTTTGCCCATACCATCCAGCCCGATATCATCATCAACAACCGTACTGGAGCCAAGGGCGATTTTGACACGCCGGAACAGCGCGTCGGAGGTTTTCAGAACGAACGTCCATGGGAAACCTGCATGACAATTGCCAACCAATGGGCCTGGAAACCAAACGACGAGGTTAAAACACTGGAACAATGTCTGCATACACTGATTCGCACGGCCGGTGGTGACGGCAACCTGCTTTTCAATGTCGGACCGAAGCCAGACGGCACCATTGAACCCCTGCAGGTAGAAAGATTGAAAGAGATGGGAAAGTGGATGGATAAATACGGATACTCCATTTACGGAACCCGTGGAGGTCCTTTCAAACCAACAGATTGGGGAGTAAGTACCCGGAAAGGAAATACCATTTACCTGCATATCCTGAAATGGAACGGCAAATCAGTAAAAATTGAGTTGCCTGATTTCGGCGTTGAAATCAAAAATTGTAAACTTGCGGCCGGCGGAAAATTGAAGGTGAGTAAAAAAGAGGGGAAAATAATTCTTGAATTTGCCGGGGAATCACTTCAACCCATCAATACCATTGTCGAAATTGGAACAGCAGGTGATGTAATGAACATCAAACCTTTGGAAATCAACTCTCAATCCCTGACCTACAACAAGAAAGCAACTGCTTCGAGCAATCCTGATCCGCGATGGAGGGGAATCAACTCCATCAACAACGGTGACTGGGTGGGCCAATACTGGACCCCTGCCAAGGACGACAAGGCTCCCTGGGCGGAGATTGATCTTGGAAAACCCGAAAAGATATCCAGGGCAATTATTTACGAAAACGGCAATGCTATCAGAGCATTTGAAATCCAATACAAAATCGGTGATAACTGGAAAACAGCCTAT
>CAIUUO010000267.1 GCA_903902325.1 uncultured Bacteroidia bacterium | reverse complement strand
GTTACAAGGGCTATATTATTTCGTGGGAGACAAAGTTCTGGAATTCGTGTGCAAAGATTGCCATGGAGATCATACTGTCGATAGTCACGGTCGGAATTTTCGCTCCGTTGGCAATGGTTCGGTTGTACGAATACTTCGCAGATAGGACATACGCAATATCCGGCGATGCTAAGTTGAAATTTGGATATGAAATAGATCAGTTGAACGATTTTCTGTTCATATGGGGACAAATTCTCCTGACAATTATTACTTTGAGTGTTTATTATCCATGGGCATATTGTAAGATTAGAAGTAGGATATTGAGTAAAACATATCTGATACATTTGACTTAGTCCTGAAATATTACCCTTCAAGGTAAACGTACAAAAAAAGAGCCGCTGCAAATAAATGTAGCGGCTCTTTATATCTATCACAAAACTAAAGATCATGCCGGCATATCAGGCAATGACCAGGGTTTGCGGTACGTGTGCTTGATCAGTTCAGCTGCGAATTCAGTTGCAGCAACAGGCTCCGTATAGGTCTTGTTGAATGTTGGGTGACCGTCATGGATATTGAATTTATCTTCGATCACGATCTTGATTTTATCATCCGCCGAGATGTTGGTAAATTTCATATTTGGGCCATCCCATTCCAATTCCTTGTTAAGCGTCTGAAGACGAACAGCCAAAACACCCATGACCACCATTTCGTTGAATGGTCCTGCCATGCTGAAATCAGAAGCAGTTTTTACACGGGATGCAGGAGTTTCCTTGGCTGCGCGTACCCAATCCATTTCGTGGGAAAGCGGAGCAACACGGCGACGAAATTTAGGAGCATTCTCTGGTTTGTCGACCTTACCATCCGGACGCAAGATCCATGGATTAACGCCATAACATCCGCAGACCAAAATTCCTTTGGTTCCGTGGAAGAAAACGCAACCGCCTGAATCGTTTGGCTCTTTTCCTGCAGGCCAGTGCAAGGGTAGCATCGGCTTAATCCCACCGTCAAACCACGATACTTCAACCTGTGGTAATTTCACTTTCGCAGATTTTGCAGCGACTCTTGCAGGGAAGGTAAGTTTCACGCTCTGTGCAGAAGGAGCAGAATCCTGTAACAACAAAGTTGAGTTACCCTGGGCCTTGATTGGATAACCTAGCTGAAGGGCTGTAAATACCGGGTGAAGGATGTGGCATGCCATATCTCCGAGTGCACCTGTTCCGTATGCCCACCAGCCACGCCAGTTCCAAGGGTGGTAGATTGCATTGTAAGGACGCATTTTGGCAGGACCGGTAAATAAATCCCAATCCAGTGTTTCCGGAACCCATTGACCCTGAATAGGAGTACTGATACCCTGTGGCCAGATAGGACGGTCAGTGAATGCTTCAACCTTCGTTACTTCACCGATTTCACCGTTGGCAATCCATTCAGTTGTCAGATTGACTCCTTCACCGGATGAACCCTGGTTACCCATTTGAGAGGCAACCTGGTATTTGTCGGCAAGTTTGGTTAATAACCTGGATTCGTAAACTGTGTGGGTAAGAGGTTTCTGAACATAAACACTTTTCCCCATCGTGATGGCATGAGAAGCAATGATAGCATGCGTGTGGTCGGCTGTAGCAACCAAAACGCCGTCAATTGATTTCCCAAGTTCATCGAACATTACCCTCCAGTCCTTGTACTTTTTGGCGCCCGGAAATTCCTTGAAACAGTTGTCTGCATAAGCCCAGTCCACATCACACAATCCAACGATGTTTTCAGATTTCAGATTTTTTAAATTTCCGTGTCCCATGCCTCCAATACCAACAGCCGCAATATTCAGCTTGTCGCTCGGTGCCTGGTGTCCCAAACCCGCAATCGTGTTGGAGGGGAGAACTGTAATTGCAGCAGCTGCTGCAGCCCCTGTTCCCAAAAAACCCCTTCTCGAAACTTTGTTTGTCTCCTTCATCAGAATAAATTTATTGAGTTAAAAAGATTTGTAACGTAGCCGTAAATATAAAAAATTATTACTGTTCGGTTACACTTAAAGTTTATGTTATTCAAGGATAATTTTCGATTAAAATTCTCCCATTCCACCACCGCCTTCATTGCCGTTTGAATCCATCCCTTCCTTTCCTGGTTTAGTTTTGAAGTTGTTGAGCCTGTAGCTCAGCGTGAGCTGTACAATCTGGGATTCACGCTTAAAGGTATACTGGTTTTCGAAATTGGTTCCCGTGGATGATCCGCCGAACTTCATGGTTCCGAAGATATCCTGAATTTGTAAGGTAGCAGACAACTTATTTTTAAATAAATCCTGTTTCAGGGAGGCGTTGGCCCAATACATGGCGTATCTGCTTCCCTGGGCGGATACCGTTGGTCCGCGGTAAATCCCCATCAACTGGAAACGGGTATTTTTTGCCAGTTTGGCATCCAGGTTTAACTTCCCGTCAAAATTGGTGCTTTGCTGGTCAACACTTATGCCGTTGATGGCTCCCTTCAGCCAATAGTTGTAGAGAGTTCCGCTCGCAACCAGCCTCATCCCTGGTTTGATTTCATAATTGATCATCAATTCGCTGCCAAGCGAATAGTCATTGTTCATGTTGGCCATGGTATGGTACATGATTCCGTCTGTCCCCAGCGTCTGGATGCGCGTCATCAGGTCTTTTGTCTGGCGGTAGTATCCTTCCAGGGAAACAAAGGAGGTATTGAAGTGTTTCAGTAAGGTGAGTTCATAGGATCCGGCATATTCAGGGGTCAGATTTGGGTTTCCGATACGGATGTTGTATGGATCCATAAAAGTTGGATAGGGCTCTAGCATGAAACCTTCTGGTCTGTTTAACCTACGGCTGTAACTGGCCTGAAGTTCGTATTCTCCAGTAAACTTTTGGGACAAATGAAGCGTGGGAAAGAAATCAAACCGATTGAAGGTATATGTTTTGTTGGTTCCTTTACTGAACAGGTTCCTGTCTGTATATTCAGCCCTCAATCCAGCCTGATAGGAGAAACTGTTGTTTGTATGGGAAAAAGTGCCGTACAGTGCATGTATGTATTGGGAGAAATCCACCCGACTGCTGTATTTGGTGTTGTTGACCCAATTTCCGGTCGAATAATTATATTCCTCGAAAAGGAAGTCTTCAAGGCTCTTCTGATATCTTCCCTGGTAACCCAATTCGAGTCTGTCTTTCTCATTGATCGGCAAGGTATAATCGAGTTTCAGCCTGTAATCATTGCCAACCGGATTGTCACTCGTCCTGTATTTGTATGGATTTGCAACCAGCGGATTCCATTTCGAGTCAGTTGCATAATCAATCTGATTCGAGGTTTCATTCCCATTTTGTCCTGAGAAGTAAAATACACCCTGAAATTCGTGCCCTTTGTTGTTGAACTTGTGCAGGAAATTGAGGTTCCCACTCCAGTAATTCCCACCTCTCGATGAACTGTTATCCTGGTAAAGGTAGGTGGGAGGAATGCCGAGGTTATAGGTTGTAGTCTGATAGCCGGAATTGGCATCACCATGTTCCATCATACCGATCGTTCCGGTAATTCCAATTGAAGTATTGGAATTGATCATGTAATCAATCCCGCCTTTTATGTTGTGACCTTTATTGGAGTTGGTTCCGTCCTGATTCGATTGCCTCGTAGTGAGGGTGTCGGCGGAAGTAATTTTCTGAAGGTAATCCCTCGAACCCTTGGTATTGATATCCGAGAAATCTGCCCCAACCATGAAATCCCATTTTTTTGAGCGATAGGTAAAATTGGCATCACCCCTTAATTTGTTGTTTATCCCGGCTGTCATATTGATCAACCCGCTGAAAGTATCTTTCTGGTGCCTTTTCATCACTACGTTGATGATACCGGAATCACCATCAGGGTCATACTTGGCTGAAGGATTGGTGATGATCTCAATTTTATCGATGCTGCCTGCAGGAAGCTGGCGCAAGGCATCACTACCCTTCACCACACTGGGCTTTCCATCGATCAGTACAGTGAAATTGGAACTTCCGCGCAATGTGACATTCCCTTCAAAGTCTGTCTGGATGGAAGGTGTATTTTCAAGTACCTCTACCGCAGTTCCGCCTGTTGCAATGATATTCTGACTCACATTAACCACCCTGCGGTCGATCTTGAATTCAACCCTTTGCTTTTCGGCCACCACTTCCACCTCCTTAATTTTCTGATCGGAGGATTTCAGCTTGATGATTCCAATATCCGTAAATTGCTTAGCGGAAGTAATCTGGACAGGCAGAGTCCTTTTCGCAAACCCTATAAAATTGACGCTTAGGTAGTATTTACCAGGAGCAAGGTTCTTAATTTCAAAGGAGCCATTGTCCGCAGTCATAATCCCTCCGGCAACGGTTGAATCTGTGACGGCAAAAATCGCCACATTGGCATATCCCATCGGTGTGCCGGATTCCTCTTCAATGACCTGCCCCTTTACCGCATATTTTTTTGCTGCCGTGGTGCCTGTACCTGATGGGACCGTTGATGGAGGTGGTTGATTTGGCGTTGGTATCTGAGCATTCGCCGTCGTGAAAGCTATAAAAATCAAAAAAGGTAAAATAAATTTTCGCATGTATCAATTACTGTTGTTTGCTGGTATTGACGCGAAAAAACCCAAACAGTTTAAAGGATTTCTGTTAATTAAAAGTTAAAATTACTTTTAATGTTTAGGGTCAGGGGGTTAAGTTTTTTTAATAAGTGCCTAAAATGCCTAAAGTGAACTAGAGGGCCTAGAGTTCTAGCCTCCGAACCATTCTATCCTATGGCAAAATACTTTAGGCACTCTAGTTCACTTTAGTTCACTTTAGGCACTTATTTTTTATGAACTATTACTGTGGAAATGGGCAAATGATCGCTAACTCCCCCGTGGTAAACCGGCCCCAGAAATGCGCGGAATGGTTTTTTCCCCAGATATCTCCGATCATCTTCCATTAAGATATCGGCCGTGCAAATTTTTGTCTCACTGGGTTCAACGCGTAAATTGTTCGTTTCAAATAAATTTCCAGAGCAAATAAATTGGTCAAAGATTTCCCAGTGCCCTTTGGAACGGATGGTTCCTAAACCCTTATCCGTCCAGAATTGTGATAGGTTAATCAATCCGGATGAACCCGAATTTTCAATATTCATGGATGCACCCAGTATACGGGAAAGGCATGTTTCTTCGGGTGTGGCATTGAAATCTCCCATCAGCAGGAATTTACTATGCGGTGTCTGGGTCATGATAGAGTCAATTGCCCTGCGCTCAATGCCTGCAGCAATATTGCGTTTTCCCTCTGTCTCCGTGTAACCACCACTTCTGGAAGGCCAGTGGTTAACAAGGAAATTAACTGTTTCATTGCCGAGCCCGCCTTTAAAATGAAGGATATCACGTGAATTAAATGTTTTTTTGCCTTTTCCGTGAACAGGAATGAAATCAAAATCCAGAGGAATAATTGTCTCTTTCCGGTACAAAAGGGCAACATCAATCCCCCTGGGATCAGGAGATTCCTTGTGGATAATCCCATAATTACCTTCCTTAAGCGGCGTTTTGCGCAATAAATACTCGATAATCCATAGGTTTTCGATCTCTGCCAGACCAATAATATCCGGATAATGTCCGGCTGAAGCGGAGATAATGGCCCTGTATACCATCATCACTTTTTCATTCAACTTTCCAATAGTCCAGTGATTTTTCCCGGATGGTGTGAATTCCTGATCATTGGTAGCAGGATCATCAAACGGGTCAAATAAATTTTCAGTGTTATAAAAGACGATCCTGTATCTTGCCGGTTCCTTGTCTTGTGCAGATAATTCAGGCTGGCAGAGGATCAGGAAAAAAAGAGCAGAAAGGATTGTCCGAAGAATAAGGCTCATTCCCTTTTCATTTTTTTCGCTCCAGGCGCTCAAGGGCACCGAGATCAGGTCCCGCATCATAATTTCTGTCCGCACCTTTCAGATCGAAAGGAACTATTTTGGCAAAACTCTGTTTTCCGAAATCTTTCGCTACAGAAAGTGTGTCAAGTTCAAAGTTTCCTTTCTGCGGATTGATAAAGCGGGGATTGACATTGCGGATAATAGACACAAACCTTTCAGGAATCTGAATTTTAAAGGTATCCGCTATCTGGACCAAACAATGGTCAAACAGATAACTGCTTTTCCCCTGCTTGTCCATAGAGATATTCAGTTCATTGCTTCTTAGACCGCTAATGATGCAGTTTCCAAAAACGGCCTGGGTCAGATCCCCAATGTATTTCGCACCGTTTTGACTGTTAACCAGATAATTGGAGATTGTCAGTGTTTCTTTCTGCGGGAAATTACTGAGCGCTACGGTACTGTTATTCGAAAAAGTCGTATGATAAAACTGGTAGTCTCCACCCAGTAAAAGGGCGGTATTGTAATATCCGACATTGGCAATAATGCAGTTATAGGCGAGTATTTTGGATTTCATGGCCCAAATTCCCGACCAACTCATATTTTCAATGCGCGTATTGGCAATTTCGACAGAGGCATATCCCTCTTTCTCAATGTTACCCACCTGCAAACCAATATTGGCATTTTTGATGATCCCGTGATTAATGAGGTTGTTATGACTTCCCGAAAGAAGTGTTATTCCGTTCCATTGATCAGGCAGGTTCGAATATACACTTTCAAGCCGATCGCCTTTGAACACAACAGGATCCTCAACGGTACCTTGTACGATTAGGGTACCCTTGATAAATAGTCCGGCGCTTTTATGGAAATAGACAGTGGTTCCTTCTTCGATGGTGAGTGTTTGACAAGAGTCTACAAAAGCATAGCCATATACAAGATAGGGTCTCTCTCTTGTCCAGGTAGTGGTTTTAAGAATTTCTGACTTTATGAGTTTGAAGTCCTTCCCCCAGGCAAGCAACCTTACTTTTTGATCCTTCCCGTTGACATTGAAAAGGATGGAGTCCTCCGCCAGCATCATCTGGCTGTTCGCATTTTTATTCAGGGTCGCTTCCACGAATATGAAGATAC
>CAIUUO010000266.1 GCA_903902325.1 uncultured Bacteroidia bacterium | reverse complement strand
TGCCACCGGCACCAACACCATCGCGTTTAAATATTTCATTTTTTGTAAGCAGAGGTTATGTTGTGTTTGTTCCTGATATATGGTATACAACCGGTCATCCGGGTAAAAATGCATACGATCATATTGTTAGCGGAACAAGAGCTTTAATTAAAAAAGGATTTATTGATAGCACGAAGTTGGGTTTACAAGGCCAAAGTTGGGGCGGTTATCAAACTGCTATTTTAATTACACAAACTAATTTATTTGCAGCAGCATGGGCAGGTGCTCCTGTTGTAAATATGTTTAGTGCTTATGGTGGTATTCGTTGGGAAAGTGGTTTGAACAGGCAGTTTCAATATGAGCATACACAAAGCCGTATTGGTGGAACACCTTGGGATAAAAAAGATCTGTATATCGAGAACTCGCCTTTATTTCATTTACCAAAAGTAAAAACACCTTTGGTAATTATGAGTAATGATGCAGATGGTGCTGTGCCTTGGTATCAGGGTATTGAATTCTTTACTGATATGCGCCGTTTGAATAAACCAGTATGGTTATTGAATTATAATGGCGAAGCACATAATCTGGTAGAAAGAAGAAACAGAAAAGATATCTCTGTTCGTGAACAACAATTTTTCGATTGGTTATTAAAAGGCGATAAACCTGCTAAATGGATAACTGATGGTGTTCCTGCTATTTTAAAAGGAAGAGATTGGGGATTGAAAGTTGAATGATATTATTATATCATTCATTTTTAGGTAATGTGATGTCACCCTGTATTCTAAGATTAACAAACTGCCAAAAAAAAGTTTTATGCAGCTTGTAAATAGTTCTCTGTAAATGGTGTTTGTCTTTTAATAACAGCAAACATGCGATATAAAATTTTGTTTCGAACAACATTGATGGTACTCATTTTTGATTTACCACCTTCTGTTCGTTTTAAATAATATTCACGTAGTTCTTTGTCATATTGGATAGCAGATTTAGCCGACAGATCAAGCAATGATTTCATTTGTTTATCAGCAAGGTGACTTACCCTGGATTTTTTTCTAATACTCGTTCCTGAACTATGCTCAAAAGGAGCTGTACCACAAAAGCAAGCAAACTTTCTTGCATTTACAAAACGAGTAAAGTTGTGCGTTTTGATAATAGTTGTTATTGCTACTATTTTACCAACGCCTCTGATGCTTTGCAGTAAATGAAAATTTTGTTTCATTGTTTCTTGTTCGTTGATGATAGATTCTATTTCATTCATCAATCTTTCAATTTGCGTATCAAACTTTTTAATTAGTTGCAATTGTGTTTGCATGATGATGTCTTTTTCAGGGATACCAATGTTTTTGTATTCTTTCACAGCACAGGTTAATGAAGCTCTTTGCTTCACTAATCTTTCACGAGTAGAATACAGTATTTGCAGGCGTTTCAGAGCATCACTGGTTGGAACATCAACAACAAGCTTGTCCCTTTTTTCGTAGCCATATGCAGCAATTCTTGCAGCATCAAGTTTGTCTGTTTTGCCCCGCACTAACCCAATTGATCTCTTAATAGCAAGTGCATTCACTTTGCAAAAAGCAATTTGATACTGGTGTAAAAACTTTTCAAAACAAAAACTGTAAAGCCCTGTGTGTTCCATCACGATCATTGTTTCAGAAAGATTGATCTCTTGTTGTTCGAGCCATTGCAGCAAACTTTTAAACCCGGGAAAACTGTTCTCGATTTGAATGTGGGTGTTTTGCAAATGGCAAACTAAGTCAATACTTTTTTTAGAGAGGTCGGCTCCGATGATGTGTTGAATTTTCATAATTTTGTATTTACACAGTTTATAAAAAGTTGCCTAGCCTAAGACCTTTAATTAGTCTTGAAGGACTTACTATTCTAAATGGGCCTTGGCAACCGTGGACGGAGGTGGGGACTAATACAAGGTCTAGATCATTAATCTGGAGGCACTTAAAGTTCACCCCACTTCTTTCCACAAAAATATTCATCTTACTTTTTACTGCTATTCAATTATCAAAGAACTATTTTAATCTAAAGGAGGCTCTCGAAAGGTGATTAATGAAAAGTTCGTTTTATGATTCATGCTTCGAGTGCCTCAGCATGACATCTCGATCTTTAAAAGTCCCGCTGTAATTGAATTGCAGCGGGATTTTTATTTT
>CAIUUO010000265.1 GCA_903902325.1 uncultured Bacteroidia bacterium | reverse complement strand
TCAAACTGCCTGAACAGCGAATCCACCACAGGCTGCAAATTCTCATTGGTATCTGCACAGTAAGTTATGGTATAGTAAGTTCCCTGGGCACTTCCAGAAATTTTATACAATTTAAGAATTTTCTTTTCAGTACATGAGCCCAGGATAAATAGCATGAACAATAGTACAATCATGCTACCTGCCAGATATTCCGGTTTCACACTCCAATCCCTTTTCATATTAGTTTACAATTTTACGTTTTCTTGCTCTTAACATCTCCCTTTTCCCCGGAGGACCCGGTACTCTCTCAACAGTAAAACCAACAGTTTGAAGTAGTCTTCTGACATATCCTTTTGCGCAGTATGTAACCAGAATTCCATCGTCGTTCATCCGGGTAAAGAGATTTTCAAAAACTGACATTTGCCAGAGTTCAGACTGCTTTTCAGGAGAGAAAGCATCAAAGTACACCAGATCTATCAACGGCAAATCTTTAAAATCGGATTGTAATACATCACATTCCATTTTAAAAATCGTAAATTGATTATTCAATTCCACTTCACAATTCCATGGTACGATATGAAGATGTTCGAATAATCCGGAGTCGCAATCCTCAAAATGATCGCTATATTTCAAGTTTTTCCAAATATCTTCAGTAACAGGAAATTTCTCGGCGGCATAATAGTGCACATGTTTCCCTTTTTTTAAACATTCCAATATCGTCAGATAACAGTTTAAACCTGTTCCAAATCCAATTTCAAGTACACGGATATCTCTTAAAAGGCATTGATTGAATCCTTCACGGATATAAACATGCCGGGACTCCTGGATGGCGCCAAATGTGGAGTGGTAATGTTCATCAATCTCTTTTAGATATAATGTTCTGGATCCGTCCATGGTTTCTCTGATTTCAATCTTCATCACTGATTTCTTCTGTTTTTGTATCAAATACTTCCTGACGGATCCTAGTTGGCAAAAATCGGATAAAATCTGCTTTTCGTCGGGCGGAACCATGATAATGCGGATGATTTTTCATCAAAAGATAGAACCAGCCAAATAAAACCAACCCCTTTAAAACAGAAGTTAGTGTTATACTCCACCAAACTCCCGTAACCCCGAAAATATCTGGTTGCGAGAGGAAGAGTGCGAGCGGGATTCTAAACCCGGTGAGGGTAATACCCACCAAAGAAGGAGGAATTGTCCGACCTATCCCGTTAAAAACGCCGCCCGTTGTTATTTCCACGCACATGAAAAACTGGGAGATGGCTAAAATGGAAAGATATCGAACGCCGAGGGATATGGCCTCTTCTTCATGTAAAAACAGGGTATATATCTGACGACCCATTGTCAGGAAACAAATTGTGACAAGAATGCCAATGGCTCCGCTGATCATGATGGTAGTATAGTACCCTTTGAAGATTCTGTCCCATTTGCCCGCGCCAAAATTCTGACCTGTAAAAACACCCAATGCCGTAGAAAAGCCCCCGGCCGTCATCCAACTAAGTGCCTCGATCTGTGCTCCCACACTTTGAACCGCGATTGGCAATGCACCCCATGGGGCAATAATACGGGCCAGGGCAACCGCAAAAGTGGCGAAAAGAATGCTATGCAGTGCAACGGGTAAGCCCAGTTTAAATATCTTCTTGATATATCCTGTCTGAAGTTGAAGTCTCAACTTAATCTTTCCGAGGGCACTTTTGCCTTTGCCGATGGTTACCAAAAACACACAAAGAACAACTGATTGAGAAATTACCGTTGCTATAGCCGAACCATTTGAACCCATTCTTGGAAATGGTCCCAAACCAAAGATAAGAATCGGATTAAGTATAACATTGGATATTAGACCAATGGCATTTATCCTGAATGGCAATTTTGAATTACCTGTTCCGTTGATTATTCCAGTGAAGGTTGGATTGGAGTAATAAAGTAGTGATCCAATAGAAATAATTCTAATGTAAGAAATTGCGGATGTTTCAACCGTATGATTTTTCAGATGGAAAAAAGAGACAAGTTCTGGAGCAAATAGAAAGGTAAATGTTCCGTAAAAAGCCGAAAGTACCATTACCAAGGTTACTGCGTTCAAAGCGAAATTTTCGGCCCGCTGTTTATTCCCGGCACCCAGTGACTGTGAAACGCATACTTCAGCACCAATTCTGCCAATTAACATCAGCGAAACTCCAAGCCATGTAAAATAAGAAGCAATACCCACTGCAGCTACTGAATCACTTCCTACTCTGCCAAGCCAAAGCATATCAGTTAGATTGTAAGCCATCTGCACAAATGAAGTGCCCAGAATTGGCATTGTCAACCTGACAATCTGCCCTGTAATTGGTCCTTCTGTTAAGTTTTTAATTTTCAAGATGCCTAAAGTGACTAAAATGGCTAAAGTGAACTAAAGTACCTTAGGAACACCTATATAAAGAATGAAACTCATAACTTAAGTCACTCTAGTTCACTTTAGGCACTCCAGGCACTTTTCTGCACGAAAGTATACTGAAAAAAGTTATTTTTACTATCTCAAATATAAATACCAATATCAGTGTGACATGCTTGTCCGGCTTTACAATGACAAAGATCGGAAGAGCGTCGTGTAGGGAAAGAGT
>CAIUUO010000264.1 GCA_903902325.1 uncultured Bacteroidia bacterium | reverse complement strand
TTGCCATTTTTCCTTCTAATCATATGGTCGTAGTCAGATTGGGATTTGGTGAAGATAAATTTAACTTTAATCAATTTCTAAAGGAGATAATAAAGTCAATACCAGTCTCCAGATAGTTATAACCTGAACGGGGTTTTTTGATGGATCGTTTCATTGCCTCATTTTTATGTTAATTTTGCATGATATGGAATCCCAAAAACCTACATTTTTACCTCCCGAATGGTATCCGCAAAGTGGTGTGATGCTGACCTGGCCTCACAGGAACAGTGATTGGATTGATCATATTGATGAAGTAGAGAGTTGTTTTGTTTTAATAGCCAGAGAGATACTAAAAGAAGAAAAATTATTGGTCGTTTGTTCGGATCCGGCATCTGTTGCTTTAAAATTGGAGGGTTCATCCTCTGAGAATCTTATTTTGGTTCAACTTGATTCAAATGATACCTGGGCAAGGGACCATGGTCCAATTACGATACTGCAAGCTGGTAAGCCTGTTTTATGCGATTTCCAGTTTAACGGCTGGGGATTGAAATTCCCGGCCGGTCTGGATAACCAGTTGACATCTCAATTGTTTAATTCAAATCACTTCCGGAAGGGAATTGAATATAGAAACGTACTTGATTTTGTCCTTGAAGGTGGCAGTATTGAAACGGACGGGAAGGGCACGTTGCTTACAACTGAGAAATGTCTGTTATCTGCCAACAGAAATCAGAAAATGTCTAAATCAGAAATCGGAAAGTACTTGATGGATGTACTTGGAATTCAGCGCATACTGTGGCTTTCTGCCGGATATTTGGCCGGGGATGATACCGACAGTCACATTGATACACTGGTGCGATTTTGCAATGAGAATACGATCGCTTATGTGACATGCGATGACCCTTCGGATGAGCATTTTGATCAGTTAAAACAGATGGAAAAGGAAATATTGTCGTTCCGCAGACCGGATGGAACTCCCTATGTCCTGGTAGGTCTTCCGATGGCTGAACCTGCCTTTGATGACAGTGGAAACAGATTACCTGCAACCTACGCCAATTTCCTGATTACCAACAAAAAGGTTTTACTGCCATTCTATCAGACTTCAAAGGATGAATTGGCGCGAGAAATATTGCAGGTTGCCTTCCCCGACAGGGAAATTGTTGGCATAGATTGTTCCGTATTAATTAAACAGCATGGTTCACTTCATTGTGTTACTATGCAATTTCCTGCAGGTGTTATATAATGTTGAGAATATGAATAGTAGAAAAATTCAACTGATATGTTAAAAGCAGCCCTCATTCAGCAATCCAATTCAGGTGATCTTACTGCGAACAGAGAAAAACTTGTTGCAAATATCACTCAATGTGCCTCTGAAGGTGCGGAATTGGTTGTTTTGCAGGAACTACACGAATCACTTTATTTCTGTCAGGTTGAAGATCCTTCCTTTTTTGATCTTGCAGAACCAATCCCGGGAAATACAACTAAATTCTATAGTGAACTTGCCAGGAAGTTACAGATTGTTCTTGTTACTTCGCTATTTGAAAAAAGGACTGCCGGTTTGTATCACAATACTGCCGTGGTTTTCGAGAAAGACGGATCTATTGCCGGAATGTATAGGAAAATGCATATTCCGGATGATCCCAACTATTATGAAAAATTCTATTTTACTCCGGGAGACTTGGGCTTCAAGCCTGTCCAGACCTCAATAGGGAAACTGGGTATTCTGATTTGCTGGGACCAATGGTATCCGGAAGCCGCCAGACTAATGGCCCTTGCAGGGGCAGAAGTCTTAATCTATCCAACTGCGATTGGCTGGACGTCCAACGATGGTGAAATTGAGAGAGACCGACAGTTGAATGCGTGGATTACAATTCAACGAAGTCATGCGATTGCAAATGGAATACCTGTTTTGTCTGTCAATCGCACCGGGATGGAAGTTGATAGTTCAGGTAACACAACTGGAATTGAGTTTTGGGGAAACAGTTTTGTTGCCGGTCCGCAAGGTGAGATAATTTCCGTTGCGCCTAAGGATTCTGATGCAAAATTGATTGTTGATTTAGATTTAAATCATTCGGAGAATGTCAGAAGATGGTGGCCTTTTCTGAGAGACAGAAGGATTGATGCTTATTATGAATTGTTAAAACGTTATCTAGATTAAAATGGAAAATCTATTCTTAAGGTACATGGGTGAACGGATGGAACATTTTTCATCCAAACACACACAAACGGGTCCCGTTATCACCATATCGAGGGAGTGTGGTTGTCCGGGCAATGAAATAGCTGAAATGCTTAAGAACAGGCTGAACCAGAAAATGATCAAAGAGGGACATCAGCCAATATGGAAATGGGTGAACAAAGAAATTCTTTTAAAGGCATCGCATGAACTTAAAATGAATCCGGGGGATGTCGAGACTTTCCTTAAGACCAAAGAGAGTGGCATGTTGCAGGACCTTGCCAATTCATTTGCTGAAACCTCCTACGTCAAAAATGCAAGGATCAAAAAAGTCATATTCAATGTGATCAGGAATATGGCATTGGAGGGCCACATGATAGTTGTTGGACGGGGAGGAGGATCGATTGCGTGGGACATCCCTAAATCACTGCATGTTTATCTTGAAGCGCCGCTTTCCTGGAAAACCGATATGATTAGGCAGAAAAAGGGGATGAAGATCGCTGAAGCCAGAAAATATGTATTGGAAAGTGATATGCAACGATCAAAATTCAGAGATTTTTTCCGGACTAAATTTTCAGATGAGATTTATTATAATCTGAGATTTAACTGCAAATCATTTACAGCAGAAGAAATCTGTGAACTTATTGCTCGTACAGCTGAACTGGAGAAACTGATTTAAAGAAAAAACAATCGTGATAAAAAAGGATGACAACACCGATTACCTGCGATCATATTCCAAATATTTCAGTTTAGTTTTCCAGATGATCGTTCTAATTGTTGCCGGAGGCTTCGGTGGCAGGGCGATTGACAACTATATTCGACCTGAAAGTCATATTTTCACCATTATTTTGATAATCCTTGCAGCAATTCTCTCCTTTTATCTGTTTTTCAAAACCATATTCAAACAATAATCAAACTTTAAAAAGTTAATTCTGACATGATTTCAAGTGAAATTCAAATCTTCTTAAAAAAAGCACTCCTGTTTTGCCTCGTTTTGGCAGGTATTTCCCTGGTTCTTTTTTCCACATTGCTGAAAGATTATTATCTGAAAATTTTTCCGGTTCAGTTTGCCGTGATATCACTGGTCACCCTTTTGAGTCATCTGAGGCTCATGAACTCAGTGCGGATGAATGTAATGAGATTCAACACTACCTTTTTGGCTATCATGTCAATCAAACTATTCCTGTACATCATTTTTATTCTGGTATGCTTGCTGATCGACCGTTCCAGGGCCATTGACTTTGTCATTACCTTTTTGATTTTGTATGTATTTTTTACAATTTTTGAGGTAATCGAAATTTCAAATTTTTTAAGAAAAAATACGAATTCTTTAAATTAAAAAATTAATTTTGGCACACAATTAACCAGAAATGCTGAAAGCTTCAAGAATATTTTTAATAATCTCTGCCTTATTTTTACTCTCTTTTGGGACGGTAAACGCAGAGGAACAAGCAATTGCCGGACATGAACCTGCAGGAGAGAAATTTAACGCAAGCAAACTGATTATGGAGCATATTGCCGACTCTTACGAGTGGCACATTGCTAAATTTGGCGATTTTCACCTTAGTGTTCCATTGCCAGTAATTTTGTACAGCCGGACAAGTGGGTTTCATACATTCATTTCCACTAAACTTCACCATGGGACTGAAAGTTATTCTGGTTTCAGGATCGGAAATGAAACTTCGAAATATGCCGGAAAGATCGTCGAGGTTGCGACTGACGGATCTGAAGTTAGGCCCTATGATTTCTCCATCACCAAAAATGTGGTCTCTTTGTTTGTCAGTATCACCTTGCTTTTATTGATTTTTCTTTCCATTGCAAAGAGATACAAGGAGAATTACAACAGGGCTCCGAAGGGAATTCAAAGCTGGCTGGAACCTGTTATTCTCTTTATTCGGGATGATGTAGTTAAGTCATCCATCGGAGAAGAGAAATATCAGAAGTTTCTTCCTTATTTGTTGACAGCTTTCTTTTTTATCCTGATCAATAACCTGATGGGCCTGGTTCCCATTATACCGGGAGGAGCCAACCTGACAGGAAATATTGCAGTTACGATGGTTCTGGCTCTGATCACGTTTGTTACCATATTATTCAATGGTTCCAAAGATTATTATATGCACATCGTCAATGCACCCGGAGTACCCTGGTGGTTGAAATTGCCAATTCCGCTTATGCCTTTCGTAGAAGTGATCGGAGTTTTTACAAAACCATTTGTTCTGATGGTTCGACTTTTTGCCAATATAACTGCTGGTCATATTATTGCGTTGGGATTTTACAGCCTTATTTTCATATTCGGTGAAAAGAGTGCTTTTGCAGGATATGGAGTTTCCATCGTCTCAATTCTGTTTACGATTTTCATGGGCTTGCTGGAATTACTGGTTGCCTTCATCCAGGCATATGTCTTCACGCTCCTTTCTGCCCTGTACATCGGAATGGCTGTCGAACAGCATGAGGTTCATGGTGAAAAAGGTCATTGAAAAAGAGTTCTATTATATAGTTTAAATTATTCATATATAGCAATTTAATAACTTAAATACAAGTTAATATGTTTACATTAGGTGTGATTTTAGAAGTTGTGGCCAATGTTGCATTGGCAAAATTGGGAGCAGGAATCGGTGCAGGTTTAGCAGCTATCGGTGCTGGCATTGGCATTGGTCGAATCGGGGGTGGTGCTGTTGAAGCCATCGCACGTCAACCTGAAGCGTCCGGAGATATTCGTTCAAATATGATTGTTTCTGCGGCTTTGATTGAAGGAGCCGCTTTCTTTGCAATGGTTATCTGCTTTTTGATTCTTTTTGTCTGAGAGATAAAGCGGTAATTACCTTTTCTTTTTTATTTATCATTAAAATTCTATCCCATGGGTCTGGTAATGCCTGATTTTGGTCTGTTGTTCTGGATGGTGGTCTCCTTTTCCCTGTTGATGTGGTTACTCAAGAAATTTGCCTGGAAACCAATCCTTCAGGGACTGGCAGCAAGGGAGGATTCCATTGACAAAGCACTTCAATCGGCTGAATTTGCAAAGCAGGAAATGCTAAAATTACAAGCCGGCAATGAGAAATTGCTCAAGGAAACTTTGCTCGAAAGAGAGAAAATTGTCAAGGAAGCAAGAGAGATGAAGGATTCGATTGTACGGGAAGCAAAGAATCAAGCGGTAATTGAGGCCAATAAAGTAATGGAAGAGACCAAGGCAGCCATCGTAAGAGAGAGGGCAGAGGCAGTCAACGAAATGAAGTCTGTTATTTCATCATTTTCCCTGGAGATTGCCGAAAAAATATTGAAAGAGCAACTTTCAGACAATAAAAAACAAAAGGATTTAGTGAGCAATTACCTTGAAAATATTAAGTTGAACTAGTATTGTTAAGGGAAAGTATTTATTTCTTTTAAATGGAACAAATTGAACGAAAGTAAAATATCGGTACGTTACGCCAAAGCATTTTTTTCTGCAGCAGTTGAAAGAAATTTGCTTCAGGCTGCAAAAAAGGATGTTGATCTTTTGTTGCACCTCTTGAAGACTCAGCCCAGATTGAAAGAACTACTTTCAAGTCCGGTGGTTAAAACGAAGGAAAAGAAAGTCATTTTGGATAAAATCTTCATTGACAGGTTTGACTCATTAACGATCGATTTTCTTCACTTGGTGCTAAAGAACAAACGTGAGATTTATATGCTTGAAATGTGCCTTAATTTTCAGGGCTTATATAGCAACTTGACAGGAATTAAGGTGGCGCAGCTGGTAACCGCTGTTGAACTGGACGATACACAATTGCAAAAATTCAATGAATTGATCCAGTTTCATTTTGGTGGGAAAGCTGAAATTTTGACGAAAGTAGATCATGAATTGTTGGGTGGTTTTATTCTCAGAGTTGAGGATCACCAGTTAGATGCCTCAGTTTCAACCCAACTGAAAAAAATGAGAAGAGAGATGGTAAATGTTATAAAAAATTAAATAGAAGATTATGGCTGGATTGAAACCTGCTGAAGTATCTGAAATTTTAAAGCAACAGCTGGATAGCTTCAAAACAGTTGCCGAACTTGAAGAAGTTGGAACAGTTTTGCAGGTAGGCGACGGTATTGCCAGGGTCTACGGATTATCCAATGTGCAGTCAAACGAAATGGTCGAGTTCGACAGTGGCGTTATGGGTATCGTTCTTAACCTTGAGGAAGATAACGTTGGATGTGTTTTGCTTGGACCTACCGAAAATATCAAGGAAGGGGATGGGGTTAAACGCTTGAAAAGAATTGCGTCCATCCAGGTGGGTGAAGGACTTTTGGGTCGTGTCATCAATACACTGGGCGAACCTGTGGATGGCAAAGGACCAATTACCGGAACCCTGTATGAAATGCCATTTGAACGCAAAGCTCCCGGAGTAATTTACAGACAACCTGTCTCTGAACCACTGCAAACCGGGATCAAAGCCATCGATTCAATGATTCCTATAGGAAGAGGTCAGCGTGAATTGATCATTGGCGACCGCCAAACAGGAAAGACAACAATTGCTATTGACACAATTATCAATCAGAAAGAATTTTATAAAAAAGGAGAGCCTGTCTATTGCATATATGTTGCCATCGGACAAAAGGGGTCAACTGTAGCCAACATTGCTAAAACGCTACAGGAATATGGTGCCATGGATTATACCGTCATCGTAATGTCTACTGCTTCAGATCCTGCCGCCTTGCAATTTTATGCACCTTTTGCAGGAGCTGCCATTGGAGAATTCTTCAGGGATTGTGGTCATGCAGCTTTAATTGTCTATGATGACCTTTCAAAACAGGCAGTGTCATACCGTGAAGTGTCTCTTTTGCTTCGTCGCCCTCCAGGTAGGGAAGCTTATCCAGGAGATATATTTTACCTTCATTCCAGGTTACTTGAACGTGCTGCCAAAATCAACCAGACCGAATCAGTTGCCAAACAGATGAACGATATTCCTGAGTCTATCAGGCATTTGGTCAAAGGGGGAGGGTCACTTACCGCTTTGCCTATCATTGAGACACAGGATGGCGATGTTTCTGCGTACATTCCTACTAATGTTATATCCATTACAGATGGTCAGATATTTTTAGAGTCTCACTTGTTCAATGCCGGTATCAGACCAGCTATTAATGTTGGAATCTCTGTTTCGAGGGTCGGTGGTAATGCCCAAATTAAGGCCATGAAAAAAGTGGCAGGTACACTGAAACTATCCCAGGCAGAGTTCAGGGAACTGGAAGCCTTTTCCAAGTTTGGTTCTGACCTTGATGCTGCAACCAAATCAGTACTGGAAAAGGGATCCAGAAATGTCGAAATATTGAAGCAGGGAAGCGCTTCACCTATGACAGTAGAAGAGCAGATTGCCATCTTGTATTGTGGAACGAAAGGCTTGCTGATGGAGGTACCAAAAGAAAAAATTAAGGATTTTGAAAAAGATTATCTGCAATTGCTAGCAACTCAGTATTCAAATGTCCTGCATCAGTTAAGTCAGGGTATCTTCAATGATGAGATTACAGATACACTTGAACTGGCAGCGAAAAAAACGATTCAAAACTTTGTATTTTAAGAATAGGCGGGTAATACAAAAAGTGGTTAGATGGCGAATTTAAAAGAAATGCGGCTCCGGATTGTATCAGTGAAATCGACACAACAAGTTACAAGAGCCATGAAAATGGTTTCTGCAGCCAAGTTGCGAAAAGCACAGGATGCCATCATTCAAATACGTCCTTATGCAGGAAAACTGCACGATATTCTGGTCAATTTGATTGCTCAGCTAGGCTCGGCTGACTTTGAAAACAAATATGCCGAACACAAAGACACCAAAAGGATTTTAATTGTGGCAATAACTTCCAACAGAGGACTTTGCGGTGGATTTAATTCGAATGTTGTCAAGAAAGTCGAAGAACTGCTTTTAACAAACTATGATTCCTATTACAAAAGAGGTTCTGTGGATATTCTTGCGATTGGGAAAAAAGGGGTTGACGGATTGAAAGCCAAAAATATTCAAGTCACTAAAACCTTACATAAATTGTTTGAAGGGCTTGAATATAGATCAGCTGAGGTTGTTGCCCAGGATTTAATGAATGCCTTTTCTGATGGCGAGTATGATCGTATTGATTTGGTATACAATCAATTTAAGAATGCTGCAGTACAGAAGCTAGTTGTTGAGCAGTTCTTGCCTGTTGAAATTATGGAGAAGGTTATGGAAGATTCTGAGACCCACCATTATTTCAGCGACTATATTCTTGAACCAAATGTTCTGGAAATAATGAAGACTATCATTCCCAAATCGTTGAAGATTCAATTCTTTAAATCAATTCTGGATTCGGTTGCTTCCGAGCATGGCGCCAGAATGACTGCCATGCATAAGGCAACTGATAACGCATCGGAGCTAATACGGGATTTACATCTGCAATACAACAAGGCACGACAATCTACCATTACTGGAGAAATTCTGGAAATCGTCAGTGGAGCAAATGCTTTGAATGGTTAATAATATAGAATACTGAATATCAGGACTTTTGTCACTGAATTTTTAAAATGAAAAGCAAATATTTCAAATATTGAATGATATGTCTCAATCCGTAGGAAAAATCATCCAGGTCATCGGGCCGGTTGTTGATGTTAGTTTCGAAGAGGATAGTTCCAAATTGCCCAAAATTTATGAAGCTTTGGAGGTACATAGGGAAAACGGTCAGGTATTGATTCTTGAATGTGAACAACACGTTGGGGAACATACTGTTCGTACAATTGCCATGGACTCTACAGACGGCCTCTCCAGGGGAATGAAAGTTTATACTACAGGGAAGGCAATTTCAATGCCTGTCGGTAATATTATCAAAGGAAGACTCCTGAATGTTATCGGGGAGGGAATTGATGGTATTGGACCAATCCCTAAAGATCAAACTTATGAGATTCATAATCAGCCTCCTAAATACAAGGATCTTTCGACCGAACAAGAAATTCTGTATACTGGTATCAAAGTAATTGATCTGCTGGAACCATATTCAAAAGGGGGTAAGATCGGCCTATTCGGCGGTGCAGGTGTTGGTAAGACTGTTTTGATCATGGAGTTGATCAACAACGTGGCAAAAAAATATGACGGACAATCAGTTTTTGCCGGTGTTGGTGAGAGAACCCGTGAAGGGAATGACCTTCTCCGTGAAATGATCGAATCAGGAGTTATTCTTTACGGAGATGCATTCAAGGAAGATATGGCCAATGGAGGTTGGGACCTGTCACTTGTTGACAAGACGGAACTGGCTAAATCGAAGGCAACTCTAGTGTTTGGTCAGATGAATGAACCTCCGGGCGCTCGTGCCAGGGTGGCTTTATCCGGACTAAGTGTTGCAGAATATTTCAGGGATGGAGATAAAAAGGGTAAGGGAAACGACATCTTGTTCTTCGTTGATAATATTTTCAGGTTCACTCAGGCAGGCTCTGAAGTATCTGCTTTGTTGGGCCGAATGCCTTCAGCTGTTGGATACCAACCTACACTTGCAACTGAGATGGGTTTGATGCAGGAGCGGATTACTTCCACAAAATACGGATCAATCACTTCTGTTCAGGCAATTTATGTACCTGCCGACGACTTGACTGACCCTGCTCCGGCTACAACCTTTTCTCACCTTGATGCAACAACGGTATTAAACAGGAAAGTTTCTGAAATGGGAATTTATCCTGCCGTAGATCCTCTGGCTTCTACTTCTAGGATTCTATCACCTGCAGTGATTGGTGAATTACATTATGGTACCGCATTAAGAGTTAAGGAATTGCTTCAGAGATATAAAGAATTACAAGATATCATTGCCATTTTAGGAATGGATGAACTCTCTGAATCTGATAAATTGATCGTTCACAGGGCCAGAAGGGTTCAGCGGTTCCTTTCCCAACCTTTCCACGTTGCTGAGGCATTCACAGGGATGAAGGGAATATGGGTCTCCATAGAAGATACAATCAAGGGATTCAATACCATCATGGACGGAAAAGTTGACCAGTACCCTGAGACAGCCTTTAATATGGTTGGAACCATTGAAGATGCCATTGAAAAGGGAGAAAAATTATTGGCTCAATCCAAATAAAAGCATTTGTACAGACCGAAATACCAATATATGTTTCTGGATATCATTACACCTGAAAAAAAACTCTTCTCTGGTGAAGCAGAGTTGGTTAAACTTCCCGGATCAGCCGGATATTTTGAAGTACTTACGAACCATTCTCCGATGATCTCAACCTTAATGGAAGGAAAAATCAAGGTAAAGGATGTACATGGGACAATCTCTTATTTTGATATTGTCGGTGGTGTTGTTGAAGTACTAAACAATAAGATCGCTGTTTTAGTGGATTCTTCCGCAATAGATTAATAAAACCAACAATAACTTTGAAATGAGTAAGGTATTGATCATTGGAGCCGGTGGCGTTGGGACGGTCGTAGCATATAAAATGGCAGAACTTCCGGAACTGTTTTCTGAAATTCTTCTGGCCAGCAGAACCAAATCAAAATGCGATAAAATTGCGGAACGGATAGGCGCAAGTAACCTAAAAACAGCTGAGGTCAATGCGGATAATGTTCCGCAGCTTGTTCAATTAATCCGATCTTTTCAACCGGACCTGGTTGTAAATGTAGCGCTACCTTACCAGGATCTGACCATTATGGAAGCATGCCTCGAAACTGGGGTTTCCTATCTTGATACTGCCAATTATGAGCCGTTGAATGAGGCTAAATTTCAATATAGCTGGCAATGGGCATATCAGGAGAAGTTTAAAAGTGCAGGATTGACAGCCATCCTTGGATGTGGGTTTGATCCGGGTGTCTCAGGTGTTTATACTGCTTATGCAGCCAAACACCACTTCGACGAGATTCATTATCTTGACATTGTTGATTG
>CAIUUO010000263.1 GCA_903902325.1 uncultured Bacteroidia bacterium | reverse complement strand
TTGAATTTGCCCAAACCGATGCTTGCGCTGAATAGGTTGGCATTCAAAACGGCACCATCGATGGTAAGTTGGCTGGCAGAGCTTTTGTAATTCAGGTATCCCGACAGTAAACTTTGAATGTAAACGCGAATACCCGTCACCCCTTTTGATTTTAGTTGGTTGGCATTTTTCGCCACCAGGGCATCAAATCCGAATCCTGCGATGTTCACAAAGTAACGCCTGCTGGTTTGACCCTCCATCAGACAGGTAATTTCTCCCACATCCTGCTTGACGGTTTTGTTTGCCTTGATCAGGTCGATGGCTTGCTGGTAATGATCCGGAATACCGAAAGTCTTGATCCAGTCGTTCCCGGTGCCCACCGGAAGCATCCCAAGGATGATCTCCTGCTGACCGTTGTCTCCAGCCAGAAAGATGCCGTTAACTACTTCGTTGAGGGTCCCGTCTCCACCGGCAACGATCAGGTGAGTTGCCCCACCCGCAACCAGTTCACATGCAATTTCAATTGCATGTCGCGGATACTCGGAAATGCTTAGCCGGAATGGTAGACCTGAGTCTTTCAAAAGCTGCTCAATCTTTTTTTTGTCGTGGGCTCCCTTCCCGCCACCGGCGTGAGGATTTAAAATTACCTGCCACTCAATTGTGTGCTCTTTTGGCATCTGTTGTCTAGTTAGTAGATGGTTCCTGACTACAAATCTAAAAAAAATCGGGTGCAGATATCCTCCGCACCCGAAAATCGTATGATTTGTCCCAGTCTTGGTAAATCTCAGACCCGCATCGAAAATCGAAAATTGAAAATCGAAACTATTTTGTTATTCCTGAACCGCAGCAATCCCCGGAAGGACTCTTCCTTCGAGGTATTCCAGCATCGCACCACCCGCAGTGGAAATGTAGGAAACCTTGTCGGCAATGTTGAACTTATTGACGGCAGCCACAGAGTCACCGCCCCCTACCAGGGAGAAGGCTCCCTTGGAAGTTGCCAAAACGATGGCATCCCCGATGGCACGGGTACCAACGGCAAATTTATCCATCTCAAAAACCCCTACAGGACCGTTCCAAAGAATGGTTTTTGACTCACTGATCACCTTGCTGAAATTTTTGATGGTTTCGGGACCGATGTCCAACCCAGACCAGTTGTCATCGATGGCATAGGAAGAGACCACCTTGGTGTTGGCTGTTTCGGCAAAAGCATCTGCTTCAACGACATCCACAGCAAAGTGAAATTTTACCCCTTTCTCTTCTGCCTTCAGCAACAAGCTTTTGGCCAGTTCTACATAATCATCTTCGCAAATGGACCCACCGATTTTCCCGCCTTGTGCCTTCACGAAAGTGTAGGTCATTCCTCCTCCGATGATCAGATGATCAACAGAATTAAGCAGGTTTTCGATGATGGTAATTTTGGAGGAGACCTTTGAACCGCCCATGATGGCCGTAAAAGGCCGTTGCGGAGCCTTGAGCACTTTGTCCAGACTCTCCACTTCGCTGGCAACCAGCAAACCAAAAAGTTTGTCATTGGGAAAAAATTTGGCAATCACGGCGGTGGAAGCATGCGCGCGGTGGGCAGTACCAAAGGCATCGTTGACCCAGCAATCGCCCAGCAGGGAGATCTGACGGGCAAACTCTTCGTCGCCTGCTTCCTCTTCAGGATGGAAACGCAGGTTTTCCAAAACCAGTACTTCACCTGCTTTCAATTCGGAAGCCATCTTTTGTGTCGCTTCTCCGATGCAGTCAGGTGCCATTTTTACCGCTTTGCCACCAAGAAGGGCACTGAGGTGCGGAACCAGGTGTCTCATCGAAAATTTGTCTTCAGGACCTTTTTTTGGACGACCCAGGTGGGACATGATGATGACGGCTCCACCCTTTCCCAGAATGGCATTGATGGTTGGAAGCGCGGCAGTCATGCGGGTATCGTCTGTAATCTCGAATTGTTCGTTGAGCGGAACATTGAAGTCAACTCTGATTAAGGC
>CAIUUO010000262.1 GCA_903902325.1 uncultured Bacteroidia bacterium | reverse complement strand
GCTGTCCGGGTACCGAATTTGGAAATCCCCCTGGTTGGCAAACCTTCCCGTTTTTGGGTGTCAGAACAGGTGATAAGTTATACGGAATAATCGGTGACACTCCGGGCATGTGGGAAAACCGCAGTTTTATGAATTTTGATAAAGAAAACAATCAACTCTCGCTGCGCAATGGCGATGGATCAGTTCGGAGAACCGTCCTCTTCCCGCTTAACATGGATGCAACCAGTGTGTACCGGGGAACGTTCGATGGCTGGCAACATATCGAACAAGGAGAAACCCAAAGGTGGAAGACCTGGATTTTTTCGGCTGATGTAAAATCCACATACGATGTGCAATTGGCCGCACATCTGGCATTGGCCAATGCCAAAGGATTTAACCAGTCAGGAATTGAAGCGATACTGCGAAATACCTCCTATTTGTTATTGCGGCGAAATCTGTTACGGCCTGAGAGCGATTACATTTTCATCTCGGGTGTGGGGTATGGATGGAAACAGTGGGTTTCTGACAGTTTTTACATGAGCCGAGGGCTCGATGATCCGAAATTTGACAAGGAGGCACAGGCGGCTATTTTTTACGAGCGACTTGATTATGAGGACAATTCACAGTATTACCTGATCTGGTCGCTGTTGGTTAAACGGGCTGGAGGTGATCCTGATATGCGTACAGTTGGCCGGGCCTACAGATTTATTCGGGAGCACGAAAAGGATGGCCTGTACATTCCTCCTCGACTCAAACCGGAGTTGAAATGTTTTAAGACTTACCATGACCAGCTTAATTACGAGGACGACGACTCGCCGTCTTCTGACCAGGGTTTTCACTGCGGAGCGCTGATGGCGGCAAAAGAACTGGGATTTCCAGTCACGGATGCCGAAATTGGGAATGCAATAAAAGGGTACCGGATGATGTTCAACAAAACCGGCGGTTATATGGCCACGAGCCTCAAACAGCAGGAGAATATTGGTCAGGATGCTCTTTATGGCGAGGTCTTGACGTATGTGGTCTTTGGGAAAAAATTGTTGCCCGATGAAATGGTTAAAACCCATCTTGAGACCACCATGCGGATTCAATCACCGTTCGGCATGCGCGTTATTTCAAAGGCGAACGGCGATTTGCTGGATGGTCATTCAGGAGTTTATACGAACGGCGGATCATGGTTTTTAAACGACGGAGCTAACTATCTTGACGGACTGATTCATGGGATGGACCCCAAATGGGTTGATGACCAGTTGGTCTGGAGGATGACGAAGGAGCTGGCCTTTATGCCTGCTTTTCATGAATCAATCAGTACTGTCACCGGAAAACCACACGGACATCATCTTTATTCCTGGAATTCAGGATATTGGTGGCTTCGCAGGGAAGTGAGGAAACAACTTGGTATAACTGGTCCTGATTCCGTTGAAGAACGGATGGATAAAGGGCTTGGAATTATTCATGGTAATGGTTATCTGATGCTTGACCCATCGGTGGCGACGATTCGTCCAAGGGATTAACAGAAATTAAAGTATTAAGAAAAATTTAAATTTTGCTTCGATTACGGCTGGCACTTGGCAACTGGTTGCTGGCAGATTTTGCCAGGATAAAATCGTCTTTTTCTAAACAAGAATAAAAGTCAAACGGCTTCAGCTTTTCAGGCTAGCCGCCAGTAGCGATTCATAATCAAATTGATAAAATTTCAGAAATATG
>CAIUUO010000261.1 GCA_903902325.1 uncultured Bacteroidia bacterium | reverse complement strand
GGGAGCACCACAACCAGGCAGGAACAAAAACATATTACGGTACAGACAGTGACCAAACCAAAGATTACGACGGTGTACTCATCCTCGAAAAGGTGCACAGCGGCTGGGCAGACAAACTGTTTGCATTGGCACTCGCTTATCGCATCGACGGTGACAGGAAATACTTGAAAAAAGCCATTGAAATTCTGGAATCATACAACAGAACATACACAAAGATTGCTCCGCACGACAAGGCAGGAGGGAATAATTACGACTACGGAACCGGAGTAGGACGTGTTGGGGCACAGGCTCTCGATGAGTCTGTATGGCTTACCAGGATGCTGCAGGGGATATCACTGGTCTGGGACGATATGACCGACCTGCAACAGGAGGAATGCAAATCTAAATTCCTTTATCCAGCTGTGGAAATGATACAGAAGTGCCACAATCTGGAAATTCAGAATATTTCGAACTGGTACAATGCCGCGGTAGGGATGACCGGTTACCTGACTGCAAATGACTCCCTGATCCGTTGGTCTCTGCTTGAAAAGGGACGAGGTCTGAAGTACCAACTTGCGGAAGGTTTTACCCCTGATGGAGATTGGTATGAAAATGCCCCGTCTTACCATTTTTATGCGCTAAACCCAATCATTTTGTTGGCCGAGAGTGCCAAAAACAATGGGAACAGCGCCTACATCGGTGCAATCAAAAACTGTCTGGATGGTCCGTTGCAATTGATGATGCCTGACATGCGCATACCCATGTTCAATGATTCGAGGGCGGTCTATCTGCCGGCTTCGGCCGGATATTATGAATATGGATATACCAGGTTCAGGAGTGAGGCCTACCTTCCTGTATTGGCTCGTGCCCGGCAGGAAAGGGATAGGACTAAGGGCGGCAATTTCGATCTTTTCGATTATTCTCTGCTTTATAGTGCACCGCTCCCGGAAAGCATTCCACCTACAGAATTTAAGAGCCTTCACCTGCCACGCACTGGATTTGATGTGCTTTTTTCAGGCAAAGGCGAACAGGGAATCTGGCTGGCCTGCAAATATGATTTGAACAGTCACCCTGGCTGGCACATGCACCCGGATGCACTGAATTTTGTACTTTATGCCAACGGTGAACATATATCCATGGATCCCGGAACTACAGAATACGGCGCCCCAAGTCACAACGGATGGGACAAGACTACCATTGCGCACAACGCATTGGTAATTTACCAAAAAAATCAAAGTTTCAGAAAGGGCAGGAGCGTGGCCTTCGGCGAAACAAGTGGAGTTTCCTGGTCCTTTTGTGCAACGGACAGTGCCTACAAAGGTGTAACCCATACCAGGGCCTTTCTGATTGCCGACGCAAATACGGTGCTAATTGCAGATTGGGTGAATGCAGATTCGGCCTGCGTCATGGATATCGCGTACCATCAGCGCGGAAACTGGAAAATGAAAGATCGGGGTGTGCCATTGCAGTTTCCCGATGTGCAAGGATATAAATTCCTGAAGGAGGCTGAAATATCCGCACCTGATTCAAATCACTCTTTTTCCACTGTCATTGATGGAAAGGAAGTTGCAGTACAGCTTATGACCTCCCAGCCAGTTCGCTTGATCACAGCTACCGGAATAGGGTACAATTTTGAGCCAACACCCTGTGCAATCTCCCGATATGCAGGAAAATATCTTTTTGCACTTTGGGCAATCCGTCTCGATGGGAGGAAAGATCAGCTTCATTTTGAGTTTCATGGTAATGAGAAAAACCAAACTGTCTCCATAAAGCTGTCGGGCAAAAATATCATTCTGAACCCTGAAGGGAAATGTCAGGTAATTCCATCAAAGTAGTAAGTCAATATTTACAATGAGCATACATTCAAACTTGAGAATTCTGATTCCAATTCTTCTGATTTTTGCATTGGTGTCGTGCAGTCAGACTCATAGCGTAATTCCTGAAATAGCAACAATTCCGATAGTGGTACCTGACAGTGTTGTTTCCGTATCAATTGATCAGAACAAGAAGGGGTATAGCATCCCGTCTTCAT
>CAIUUO010000260.1 GCA_903902325.1 uncultured Bacteroidia bacterium | reverse complement strand
CCGGGATCCGGCCATTTGTTCATGAAATAGCCGTTGGTAAGGATCATTTGATCGAGCACCTCCTTTTTGGAAGGCAGGTTTTGGGCGCTTGCTATTCCGGTTGTTAGTATCACCGCAAACAGCAAAGGGAGAATCTTTAGATTTTTCATTTGTTCTATCATTTGGTATTTCATCATCGTCAATTAAAAATTTATATTTGGCTTAGTGTCCTTTGTGCAATCCTTTGAGACCTTCGTGGTTAAACTTTTTTACCACAAAGGTCACAAAGGGCGACTCAAAGGTCTCAAAGTCGGCCAATCATGATACATAGCTTATCTTTACTTTTTCACTGAAATCCGGTAAAATCCGGAAGCATGCGGTTTTATTTTTTGCGCAAATTCTCCTTTGAATGTACCTAGCTTCTTTCCAGACCAAAGATCAGTAATAAGCCTGGTTCCATTGACTCCAAGTTGATCAAATCTGACTGTTATCGTTTCGGCCTCAACCACATTTGGAACAACCTGATCAGAAGTATTGAACAGCGCCAGATACTTATCCCCAGTTTTTGGATCAGTGGCAGTCCAGACGATTTTGCCATCCTGGCTAAATAACTGCCTGTTTCCGGTACTGCGCTGATTCACCTCAAGAACATCCATGTTGGTTATCAGTGAAAGTGTAAACTCATCGTTGTCAGGTAAATTTCCGCCAAACATCAGCGGCGAGCGGAAAATGGCAAAAAGGGTCATCATGGTAATTTGTTCATCCTTTGTGAGTCCGCTCATCCTGTCATTTCCTCTTTCAGCCCTGATCCCAATATGACCCAGTGGCAGCATGTCGCAATCGGGGAAATGGCCTTCGCCAACGTGGGAGGACCAGCGGTTGCAAACTTCGAATTCCTCCTTTAACTGTTTCCAGTTGTCCCACAAATCATTGACGATACGCCACATGTTGGCGTGGGATTGAATGTGCTCCCTGTTTTCGACTGGAGTCTCTCCGGGAGAAGTGCTCAATACAATTTTCCTGCCGCACCTGTCAATTGCCTTGCGGATCATTTCGATCTCGTCCTGGTGGTAAAAAGGCGCCGAGAGGTCATCAATTTTCACAAAATCCAGTCCCCAGGAAGCATAGAGTTTGAAAAGGGAATTGTAGTACTCCTGTGCCCCTTCTTTTTGCGAATCCACTGTGTACATATCCTTCAGCCATTTACACAGGTGATCCGTATTGAAAATATCACAGGCTTTTACTTTGGATCCAAGTACCGGCGTGTTTCTTTTCACGGCCTCTTTGGGGATTCCCCGCATGATGTGGATCCCGAATTTCAAGCCTTTGGCATGGATATAATCAGCAATCTGTTTAAATCCCTGGCCATTGGCGGCGGAGGGAAACCTTACCGGACTTGGCAAAAAACGGCCGTAATCATCCATCACGAAGGAAGGATCTTTTTCGTTGTAGCCATGCGCCTTGTCATTGTCGACATACCAGCGGATATCGATGACAATGTATTCCCAGCCAAATTTTTTCAAGTGGGCAGCCATGTAATCAGCATTGGCTTTGACTTCGCTCTCGACGACCGTTGGACCGTAACAATCCCAACTGTTCCAACCCATGGGAGGTGTTGGAGTCCAGGAGTGAAAGTCAGACTGGCCGGTTGAAGTCAGGTTCAAAGCAATAATAAATGTACTTAGCAATAATATTTTCTTCATGGTAATTAAGCGATTAGCAGTTAGCTGTTAGCAGTTAGTTAGTTTCCATCCGGTTTGACAAGGCTTGCAGAAGGGCTTTCAAACCAATGAAAATCCTTCACAGGATCTGGATTTGCCGGATCAAAGGAAGGAAGTCCGTCTATCAGATATTTCCCCAGTTCCATCTTGTTCTGACGAATGGCTTGCACGATGCATTTAGCCAGTTCGTAGGCCCCATAAGGGTTGAAGTGGGTATCATCGGCCAACGGCTTATCCTGTCCTGGATAGGAATTTGCAGGATAATGTACGAAAGCCTTTTTGGAGTTTTCAGGACCCATTGCCTCATAAAACTGCTTGCTCATGGCGTTCAGGTCGATAAGCGGAACATTCTCCTCTTTGGCGGTTTGGCGCATCGCTTCGGGATAATCTTCGAGCGTATTGATGATTTTTCCGTTGTCATCGAACTTACGGCGGTGCATGGAGGTGACAAGCACCGGCTTGCCTCCCTTTTTCCTCGCTTCGGATATGAAGTACTTAAGTTCCTCCTTATAAGTCGTGAAAGGATCCAGATGGTTGCCACCGGGTTTCTGGTCGTTGTGGGTGAATTCAATAAATAGGTAGTCACCAGTCTTCATCTGGCTCAGCAACTTTTGTAGCCTTCTCTCCCGTTTGAAGGCGAGCAGCGTCTCTCCCGATTCGGCATAATTGGCTACTACAATTTCAGGTTTCAAAAACCTGGTAAACATCTGGCCCCAGGAGGCCCATGGCTCATTTTCCTGATCTGTTACCGTGGAATTGCCTGCGAGAAAAATGGTTGGCAAATTGTCCGCACTTTTTATCTCAATTCCGGCCACGCATGGATGCTCCCCGTTGAATTCGAGGGTCAGTTTGTTGTCCCAGTTCAGGTAGTTCAGCTCACGGTCCTTCAGCTTAATTTGTTCATTGTCATTTATCTTCGGCGTCCGGACATCCACGATGATGGTTTTTTGAACCGTTTTCCCTTTCGTCGTTTTTACATTTTCGAGCATCAGTCGCCGGGATTCGGCTTTCACGGTAGTAGAGGATCCTTCCTTTGATCCGCCCAGCGTCAGGGTGACCTGGTAATGGCCTTCAGGTAGTGCTACGGAAAAATAAAACGGACTTTTGCTACCGAGGAAATCTCCTGCCAAAGGGTCTTTGAAACCTGTTTCACCTGATTCCATTTCCCCGGAAGGTAATATTCCGAAACCCTTTGCGGATGAATAAACTGATTTCACCGTGATCTGTTCATAACCATCCTTCACTTTACCCGGACCAAAATCAAAATTCCGGGCAGAAGTGGAACCCGCTTTTTCGTCATAAAACATGACGGCGCTGTCGTTGATCTCGATTTTGTGCGATTTCACCAGTTGGATCATTTCCGCACCTGCCAGCAGAACCGGACCATATCCGTGCGCTGCGTAAACATTGACAGGTCGATAGTAATAGAAAGCCGGATCAAATCCCATGCCTGTGCCCACGCAGGTTCCTTCCACCTGTCCCTTTTCGTTGACCTTGGATGCCACCGCATTCCAGGCCAGGCAGACCATCGGGCCGTACACTTTCGCATCCACATACCCGCGGTTGATGGCCCGGGCAATGGAATAGGTATAGATAGCTGTCGCAGAGGTTTCCAGATAGGAATCCGGCCTGTCGATCAGCTGATGCCAGAAACCCTTCTCAGACTGGTAATTGGCAAGTCCGCGAAGGTGTTTGCGCAGCTGTTCCAACACCCTGGTCCTACCGGGATGATCCAGAGGCAAAACTTCCAGCAGTTCGACCATCGTCATGACTGCCCAGCCATTGGCGCGTGCCCAGTGGAACTGCGGATGCTCCTTCATGTCCTGTATCCAGCCATGCATGAATAGCCCCTTTTCGTTGTTGAACATCCTGTCGGAGAACTGCACCACCTGTTTGACGGCATCGTCAAAATATTTCTTTTCACCCGTGTAAATGCCCATCTGCGCCAGCGCCGGAACACTCATGAAGAGGTCATCCAGCCAGAGAGAATTGGGTTGCGGACGGTTTCGTGCCAGCGTTCCGTCTGTCAAACGGAATTCCTTGCCGGAAATGTAATCTGTCGTCGAATTGATCATCGGATTCAGGTCAACATCGAATCCCAGGCGCTGGGTCTTGATCATGGCCGCACAGATGGCGCCGCAATCATCCAGCGCTTGCGGATGCAATGTGCGGTACATTGCATGTTTGACTCCGGGTTGCTTCTCTTCCAGTTTCAAAAATGAGGGCCGGATTTCGGCCAGGAATTTCAATCTGGTTTTGGTATAGGCCGCGTACTTCGGATCGCCCGTTACCTGCGAAGCCAGCAGCATTCCTGCATAGGTGACACCCCATTCATAACTGAGTAATCTGAAATCGCCGGGTTTGAATATGGTATTGGCATCAATTTTCGAATAGTCAGTTACCTCTGCCTGAGTTTCCTTGTTGATCAGCACCGTTGGCGTAACTACATTCAGGTAGTTGTAGATTTTATCCAACACTGCCGTTATGCTTTTGACCTCCGGCTTCCCGTAAGGAGTGTCGTAGGCAGGCGCCATGAGGTGGAGCGGCGTGGTGGAATCGTTGATTTTTTGGGCTTGGAGACCAAGACTAAAAAGACAGATAAGGAGGATGGAAAGTATCAATTTCATAGGTCTGCTATTTATATTATTTTAAAGATTCCTTCATAATATTTATCGTTTATCAGCTAACTCTGAAAGTGTGGTCGTGAAGACAATAATTTAAATAATGGTTCATTTACATAGTAATTGCCTGCTCCGATTCGCTCTTTCTTAAGTAGTCCATCTTCAGCAAGTTTATTCAAATAGTTTGCTGCAGTCAGTCTTGAAACACCCATGTCATTTACAATAAATTCAATTTTTGTATATGGATGCTTGAAAAGATTATTCAGTAAGTCTTGATTGTAAAACTTATAATTATCTCTCAACCTGTGCTTAAAATCCTGCATTAGCTCCTTGATTTGAAGTATCAATTCGATTGTTTCCCTGGAAGTCCTTTCGATACCTCGAATCATATACAACAGCCACTCATTCCAATTTTCGTCATCCCGAAGTTGTTGCAACAGCCTGTAATAATCAGATTTATTTTGAGTGATGTAACTGCTCAAGTATAAAATTGGAAGAGTTTGAAGTTTTTCCTTGATTAAATAAAGAATATTGATGATCCTTCCTGTACGACCGTTTCCGTCATAAAATGGATGGATGCTTTCAAACTGATAATGAATAATAGCCATTTTAACCAACGGGTCATAATCAGACATCGATGGATCATTGATAAACTTTTCAAGGTTTGACATTAATCGGCCTATTTCATTACTATCTTGAGGCGGAGTGTAAATTGTCTCTCCTGTAGATGCATTTTTCAGTGCTGTTCCAGGCAATTTTCTAAATCCAGCATTGTTTCCTTCCAATTCTTCCTGAATTTCAAGAATTGCACTATTTGTAATTAAACCATTACGTTGAATTAATCCAAATCCCTTTTTCAAAGCTGAAATGTAGTTTTGAACCTCCTTCGCTTCGAATGATTTGAATGATTCAAAATTCAATCCCGATTTATATAAGTCATCATGTGTTGTAATAATATTTTCAATGGCCGAACTGTCTTTTGCTTCCTGAAGTCCAAGGGTGTTAATTAGAATATTTTGATTGGGAATCGTAGATGCAATTCCTTTTAACTCTGCCAAAGCAGCATGAGCGGATGGTAAACTTTTAAGTACAGCCGTAGTCTCCACATTGACATTCAATGGGAGTTCACCTAATTTCCAATTACTATTTCGATCCATTATGTAAAGATTTTGACGTTTCCTTTACAAATATAGGCTATTATGTATAGAAAATTCATTTTTCTATACATTTATTGTTTGGTTTGTAAAGTTTTTATCAAGGATCCAAGACATTTTGTTTAAACAGCCTTACACTATTCCCCCAAATAATAACTCGTTACCGGAGATTGCTCATATCCCATCGATCTGTGGACTATTTCCGCCCTGTAGAACGGATCCTGCATCAGGCAGACCCTGCGGTCTTTGGCCGGTATGGCTGTTGCATAGATGCGAAGCTCTCCCGGCATGATGGTGATCAGTTCTTCACGCCAGTCGCCCTGCAAGTCGGCCATCATGATAACCGAGCCTTCAATCTTCGTTTCGAGTGTATCGCCCTTGTATTTCACTATCGACAATTTGCTGACATCGAAGCGGTCCCACATACTGTTTTCGTAACCGGGAGAAACGATGCTTTCGCGGACTTTGTCCGCATCCCAGAATATCCAGTTGCGGCATCCGGGTACGGCATCATCCGTTGCCAGCATTTTCCCTTTTGCGGAGAGGAGATATTTGCTTTTGGAACCACCTTTCGGATCTTCTGATGCGAAACATTCGAGTCCGGGTACATCGGGGAGAATATCTGCGACCATCCCATCACCCACATGGGTTGTTTTCTGACCAATGCCCCAAATCACCTCTCCGGTTTTCGCATCCACCATACAAACCCCGTTACCGTCGTCATGCCAGTCTTCATACGCATAGAAAATCTCGAGCCCCGGCCTTGTCGGGTCAATATCCGTCACAAAACACTTATCAGGATGACCGAAACCCGTAGACCACAGGGCTGTCCCATTGTCGTCCAGCACGACAGATCCTAAAACAATTTCATCGCGACCATCACCATCCACATCGGCGGTATGCATGCCATGCGCGCCCTGGTGCCGGATGATCGGGTTTTCCTCATCACCATCCCAGCGCCACAATTTTTCGAGTTTCCCGTTGACCATCTGGTAAGCATCTACCATCATCAGCCTGTAGGTGCCCCTGGCTACCAGCAGGCATGGTGTTTTGCCATCGAGGTAGGCCATTCCCATCTGGTTGCGGTTGTTGCGGTTGTAGTCGCCGAAACGCCAGCTGCGTTCGGGCCAGTCGACCTTGCAAATCTCTTCGCCTGTCATGCCGTTCAGTATGGAGCACCATTCCGGACCTTTCCGCACGCGTCCGTCTGCTTCACGGGCATCCGCCGGACCAGTCTTTACAGCGATCTCGGCTTTGCCATCCCCGTTGAAATCATAGACGACCATTGGAGTATACCAGATGCCTGGTTCGAGCCCCGGGCCGAGGTCTTTCCTCCAAAGAAAAGTTCCATCACTGAGATAGACCTCAATTTTATAAGTTAGTCCATCCTTGTTAGGCTGTCCTCCAGGGTCAATGCCGCGGTCGGGTTGTTTGATGATAAAATCCATGGTGCCATCGCCATCGAGATCAGCCAATGCGATTCTTTGAGGTTTGTAATCACCCTGCAATTTGATGCTCCGGTAGTTCTTAAATTCTTTTGAGAGAAAAACTGAAATTTTCTCTGAGGGCTTTTGCTCTTTCCCATCCACAACGGCGCGGACAAAGTAGTTGGCCGAAGTAGTTTTTGCAGGAACCTGATCCGTAAAATCGGTGGTAATTGCAAGTGGCTTTTTATTGAGGCGGGAAGCCTTTCCATCCACTTCACGGTAGAGATTGAAGGCAGTCTGAACCGGATCTTCCGCCAGCAACCTCCAACTGAGATAAACCTTCTGCGGGGAAATTTGACTTGCTGTGAGACCCCGGTTGAATTTCTCAGTTACCCTTTGTTTGGCCCATCCATTTACCAGCGGTTTTGGCTCATGGATGGGTTTCAAAACGGGATACAAATAATTTCGCTCACGGGGATCCTGCGCTTTCAGATTAAGGCAAGAAAGCATGATTAAGGCAAGAAAAACAACAAAAAATGGTATCGTATGCTTTTTCATAAGTGAATATTTGAAGAGGCTATTAAATTTTATCCTTTAATCTCAGCAGGGTAATGTCAATAATTTAACAGAAAACAAAAAATTTAACCGCAGAGAACCGCAAAGTTTTACGCAGAGAGCCGCAAAGAAAACTTGTTTTTAAACTCTGCGGTTCTTTGTGTCTCCTCAGCGACCTTTGCGGTTATATTTTAATCCTTCATAATTCTTAACTTAATGACATTGCCACGTGGGGATTTAGTTTGCAATCAAATATTTTCTCAGTTTATTTTTCTTCTGCAAGCTGAGTTCGTCGGTCAGTATTTTTGCATTTAACTCTGCTCCTTCACGATTTGTGTGTGTATGGTCAGCAGGAAAGTATGCTTTTACCCGATCCATCCCAAGTTCTTCGTATTTTCTGGATACGAGTTCATTCAAATCGATAACACCCATTTTCTCGAGCGCGGCAATTTCCAACACCCAGTCCCGGTAGCTGCCTTCTGTACGTTTGATTTTGCCATTTTCCCAGTTATCCCTTGGAACGGGCGTGATAATTACCGGGATAGCTCCCTTTGCTTTGGTCTCCCGGATCATTTTCCGCATGTACCAGCCATAGCTGTGTACCACTTCGTGTTGTTTGGTGATCAGGTTGTCGATTGCGACGCTGTCCTCGCCAATTCCCTTGATCGTACCGCGTGCCCGGAGCGTATCATTTACCGGGCCATTGTCATTGTGCCCAAATTGCATCAGTACAAAATCACCTTTCCCCAATTTTAGCCTGACCTTCTCCCATAATCCCTTGGTTTGGAAAGTCCGGCTACTGGTTCCTCCCAGGGCATGGTTTTCGACGTGTATCCTGGTCGTATCAAAAAATTGAATCATGATGTCACCCCAGCCCCAGAGGCCTCCGCCCCCGTCTCCCTTTCCGTTTTTCACGGTTGAATCACCAATGATGAACACGGTTGGCTTCTGTTTGGCGGTGGCAGGCATCTGAAAAGTTACCGCCAAAAGAAAAAGGATAAGTAGTTTTCGGTTCATTATATTATTTTTTTATTTAGACCTGACAGGTTTTCGAAACCTGTCAGGTATGATGATTAGTTCAGCAATCCAAAATAAAACCAGAGCGTTCGCTTGACCGGCTTATCCATCCTGTTCAGTTCACCTGACGGACCAAGGTTCCAGGTATCATTGCTGATTCCCATAGCTAGCTTGGTGCCGACTGGAGGGATTCCATCCAGGAATGAGATATCACCTTTGGGCAAAACCGGAAAGTTTTTTGGACCGGACAAGCCATAAAAACTGAACAACCTTACAAATAGCTCCTCCTCCTGTGCCACTACCGTGAATTTCCCGTCCACTGTATTGAATTCCATCCAGGAGATTTCAGGAAAATAACCTTTGAACTGAGGAAGTCCCCAGTTGTTGTCGCCCGGCAGTTTGTTGTTGTACATGCGTTGATAAACATCAAGCAATCCTCCCTGAAGGCGGTTTTTCCATACATGCGACGGTCCCTTACCCAGCCATTTTGCACCGATGACGTCCGACTCCGGAAAATCAAAGGTGATGCCTGTAAACATCTGCTCTCCTGCTACCTGGTAAGTATAATCCATTGAAAGCCAGCCACTGCTAAACATGGTCCATCTCACAGATTTCAGATCGCCTGAATAGGACATTTCCAAAGTATGAGTGTTTTTCCCCCTGACTGACCTTACGCCCTCAAATTGGGCGTTCCCGCTTACCAGGACCGGCCCATTGCCAAATGGTATTGGAAGTCCCAAATCGTTGGTTACCTTTCTGATTTTGCCGTCTTTTTTGCTGAAAGTCACCGAAATGCCGGATGCTTTCAAAACCAGGAGAGAATCGTTTTCATTGCACTCAACCATACCTTTTTCCTGGCCTTTATCTCCTGCCTGACTTGCAATTGGCAGAATATTGTCTTCCTCGACACCTGAAGCCTTGAGTTTTTCCCGCCTGCGTTTTTCGGTCTCATCCAGGTTTATTTTTACCAGCTTATCCGCCGACTTGCTGCAAATGTCAATTCCCCAGCTCCAGCAGTAAATTTCATCGCCCGACAAATCGAATGCATGAAGGTAAAGGGCATCGCATTTTTTATAATCTGCCGGAAGTTCCAGCTTAATCGTTCCTGTTGCCAATGGCTGTAGGTCGGGGCTTTTGGCGGTACCGCCATGAACCACCTGATGAGCTGCCTGACGATCCTGCAGCGACCCAAAATTTACCAGTTGCCATTCAAAACGGCAATCCTTCAGGTTGGTGAAATGATATCTGTTTTCAACAGGAATATCGCCTGTAAAATCAGCTGGAAGCTTCTTCATGTTGACTCTTACCGGACAATAGATTTCACGCATCGCATAAAAACTTCCCTCCTTCTCGCGGTGCGGTCCAACGACACCATCTGGAGCATTCACCCTGTTGACATCAATAAATCCGTCTAAATCAGTACGGACAATGCCCTCGTCGAGCAAAGCCCAGGTAAAACCACCTCCCGAGTTGGTGGTATTCCAGAATAAATCCCAGAAATCGCCGAGACCTGCGCCACCTCCCCCATCATCCTGCGAATGAAGAAACTCAGTGGGCATGTAGATTTTCCCTTCCTTGAAAATGCTTTTGGAACTGTAATAATTCTCATAGTGGTTGCAATCGATGCCGTTGAAATCGTTGCCCGGTTTGTGGTGCGGATGAATAACAGGTCTGCCTGATTTGTCGTAGATGGCAAAATCCTTGTCAAGTTCCTTGTTGGTACCACCTTCGTTGCCGTTGTCCCAGAAAATGATGGATGGGTGATTTACATCCCTGATCACCATTTCTTTCACCAGTTTCCTACCGGGAGCAGTAGCATAGGCATTTTGCCAGCCGGCAAGTTCATCGAGGACATACAAACCGAGAGAGTCGCAATAATCCAGGAATATCTGATCCGGAGGATAATGGGAACATCTGACCGCATTCAGGTTCATCGACTTCATCAGTTTCACGTCATCCAGATTGATCCGGTCGTTAAGGCATCGACCCGTCTCAGGCCAGAAAGCATGACGGTTGATTCCTTTCATTTTGATTTTCGTACCATTCAGGTAAATGCCATCCCCCTGCCTGATCTCGATGCTCCTGAAGCCAAATTTTTGCAAATAATTATACAATATGCTTTTGTCCGTTTTGAGCGTAATCCTGGCATTATATAAAGCAGGCGTTTCGGCTGTCCAAAGCTCCGGATGAGCAACTTTGCAGTTCAACGCGAGGACAGAATCATTTTTGTGTGCATTGGCTAAACAGGTTCCAACAATTTTTCCTCCTGCATCCAGAAGTTCGACAGAAACGATCCTGTCACCCTTCAGGTTCTTCGGAAAAACATCCATGGCAAACGTGCCATCCGCCTTTGCATCAATGGCAACCCGTTCGATATGTTCAGATGGATACGCTTCCAGGTAAACAGGACGGAATATACCGCCGAAAACCCAGTAATCGGCAAATCGTTCGGCCCTGTTGACGGAAGGATCTGCCGACATTTTACTGACGGTAGCTTCCAACAGGTTGGATTCCCCAAATTTGACCTTATCAGTGATGTCGTAACTAAACCTGTAAAATGCACCCTGGTGGGTTGCTCCGGCAAGCTTTCCGTTGATTTTTACCTCCGTGTCGGTCATCGAACCTTCGAAAACAATCAAAATCTGCCTGCCTTTCCATGACTCCGGAATGTGGAAGGAATATTTGTACAATCCCTTTTCGTCTGCAAACTTGAATTTCTTGCCATATGTCCTGTAATCCCTGCCATAATCATATTCCCCAAAACCCTGTTGTTCCCAGTGGGAAGGAACCTCTATCTTCATCCAAACATTGCTCTTTCTGCCTGAAGTGCAAAAGAACTCCCAGGTTTTGGTATTTGTGTTGTCGATACCCGACAGATATTGGACCTCTTTTTTAGCAGAAGAAGATACTGATGATTTTATTGCTGCTAAGGTATTTTCAAGGTATAGAACCTGAATACACGAAATAGCCAGTACGAATGGAATTATTTTATTAATCATCAATTGACTCTGATTTATCAATTTGGTTTAAACTGCTTTAAGATTACGGGTCCAAGTAACCCGGAAGTCATTGGTTTCCATCTGGCAGCATCGAAGGGTTTGTAGTCAATATTTACGAAATTTATTTCATGGTAATTGCGCCATTGAACCTTCTGCTGATCCATCTGCCTGATGCGGTTGGCCATCAGGTTGGCTACCTCAATTTCGATTGTATTTACTCCCGGTTTGAGAAATTTCCTGATTTTTACCGTGAAAGGAATGCTCCAGAGGATTCCTGCATCCTGTCCGTTGATGAATACTCTGGCGCTTTCGCAAACCTTACCCAGATCAAGAAGATATTCACCTGACAAAGGACCTGCCAATTCGAATGTAGCCGAATATCGCGCAGATCCGGAATAATTTTGGGCTGCCTGATCAGGCAATTCAGTCCACGAAACAAGTTGATGGAGTTCGGTTGGGGCAGGTAAAACATCTCCACCTTCCGTGAATTTAAGTTTCCAGGGTCCCTTCAGTTCCAGTTGAGCCAATGATTTATCCAGATATTTCCAGGAAGGTGAAACCAGTTTGTTTTGCGATACCAGAGCAAAAATGGCTTCTCCCGGATTCAGCTGAATCCTGACCTCAAATTTGCCGTTCTCTTCCTTCGTCAGCGCGACTCCCGTTAATCCGGTCTGAGGATCGAGAAGCAAGCAACTTTTGCCGCTTTCATTAACAGGAAGATAGCTGTCAACAGACTTTAATGAGTGGTTCACCAGATAGTAGTAAACACCCTGATCACTTTTCCTGCGTATGTATTTCAGGCCGGAATCCACAAGGATTTCCCTTCCAATTTTTCGCAGTTCAAGCGCAGTCCGGATACTATCTGACTGAATGATCTCACCAGCCTCCACTTTTGCATACCTGATATTTTCACCGAGGGGGGTGAACTTGTATGGCCGGAGCAGATCCTTCCTCTTCTGCCTGTTTGCATCCAGATTCTTCAAACCAGGAACATCTTCAGGCAACTTTTGGAAAATCACCTCTGCCCCCAATCGGGCAAGTTCAAGTATGCGTTTGAGCGTTTCGACAGGCATATACTGAGCCGCCGGGATGATCAATGTTCTATAGGTACTGCCTGATCTGGTTGTGATAAGTTTATTTTTTACAGAAAGTCCATTCAGCAGTCTGTCAGATACAAAATCCACTGAATAACCCTGTTTCATCAATTCCTTGACATCCTTGCAGAATGGGCTCGGATACAACCATTTGTCAATGGAATGGATGGTCAATTGTAAATCAGGGCCCGAAGGGTTCATCCAGACATCATACACCGGCCAGTATACAAGAAGTTCATTGTCAGGAACTCCGCTTTGCAGGACAGACTGGCAACGGGTAATGTAACCGTTTAATCCTGTGATGTGGGGCCAGAAGGTATTGGATGGCGAAAAATTGACGGAGGCATAGAAAAGCCAGCCTGGCCATCCTGCGTCAGAAGGCGAATAGGCTGTGCCATGGTAAAAAACGTGATTCACTCCCGCCAGGAATGCCTGCTCCACCTCGGGTTTGCACTGGGAAAGTGCTACCCTGAAATGTTCGGCCAACCAGGTGAAAGTTTCGCTGGAAGACAACTTTTTACCCGTCACATTTGCAGCAGAAGAGGCAAATTTCATCATGACAGGGTCAGGATCCACATTCCTGATATCGGCGCTGTCGCGGCGCAGTCCGGGGATTTCAAACTTGCTGCTGCCAAATGTCTCGCACTCAGGTATATCAACCGTCGCATATAGGTCAAGAAGGTTCCCAGGTGAGCCATGCGCCTGGTTGCGCGTGAGACTTCCCTTGCTGTGCGCCCAACTTGTCCATGTCTCCGTGAAATTTTCCCGCAGCATGTCAGAAATAGTCTCGCGGTAATCGCACTGGACCCTGGCAGAAATATCAGTCTTTGGTTTGTTTTCAGAGAGCTCCCGAAGATATGGCTGAAGGGTATAATTGCGCCTTTTCAGGAATTGATCGAAAACTGTTGCCGACCAGTTGGTTCCAAATAGTTCATAGCTGTCGTTAAAGAAAGACCGGACTCCATGGCTTGAGTCCTGGAAAGCGGAATCAAACCGGGATAGATATTTAATGGTGGCATCTTTGGAAAAATGGTCGAATGTCCAACCTTCTCCTCCAGGGGCTGCCCGTTTTACTTTCTGAAGTGTTTTCCCGCTGAATGCAGCATAAATATCCCAGTTGCCATTCTCGGGTGTCCAGTTTACGGTGCCGTTTTCGTTCACCAGAAGGGTCAAATCTTTTATTTTGCCCTTTTCTCCGTATGCTGTTAATGCCTGGAGTTTCGCTCCTGCTTCGAGTTGTTTGGGATCAGAAATGATGATCTTCCCAAAGAATTTAGCACCGCCCTTTACCGAGTATTTCTGCAAAATAAGTTTGGAAGCCGCCAATTGCTGGGGTATTTGAGGTCCTCCGAACGGCCAGCCGGTACCCGTGTTCATGTCAATGCCCATGCTGTTTTTTTGTGCCTCCCTAACTGAAACATCAAGCATCTTCATCCACTCAGGGGAAAGATAGGAAAGATACCTTGATTCATACCCCACGGCACCATATATTGGCGTAATTTCAAGTCCGCCAAATCCAGCATTCCCGTAATTGGCAATCAGTCTGGTCAGATTGGTATCATCTACCGCACTTCCCATCCACCACCAACGGCTCCATGGTTTTGTTTCGTTGGTAATCTTAGGCCATCCCGGCAGGTTGACCTTTTCAGCGGGACGCATACCCATCCATCCCAGTGATGTTAAGCCGATGAACAAAATGAAAAACAAAAGACCTTTGAAATTTTTCATGATCAGGAAGATTAATCGTGAACAGTAACTTCCGGGATATATTATCCTCCTTCAGTTCTGCCAAATTTTTTAAAATTAATCACTTTGTCTGCAAAACCGGCCTGGATTTTACTGTTTTAGAGCAATAGTTACCTTTTCGGCAGTTTTCTTGAAAATTGTCAGTTCAAAGGTCTTCCTGTCCGGATCAAATTTCCATGCATTCGCAACCTGATCTCCCGATTTTTCATTGATATTCATACCGTCAACAGCTACTGAAACAGGTTTTTTATCCAGGTGGAGGAGCAGAGTGTAATTCCTGTCAGCTACCGTGAAATTCCCCTCTGAAGGCAGAATAATGACAGTTACTCCACTATCCTGAACCAAACATTGGATGTTGGTTTTTGCAAATTCCCCTTTCTGATAATTTAGGGACAAACCGTCATCTTCATAAAGAGTTGCAGATGAATTACCGGAAGGATAAATATCCAGGGTAACAGGATCTATTGGTTTCTCACCAAAATACTGCATATCCGGTTGCATGGGAATGATGGCTCCGGCCTTCACAAAGATAGGGAGCTTAGCCAAGGGAGTCAGGACAAGTATATTGGACTTGCCTGAAAATTTCTCGCCAGTCCAGTAATCAATCCAATCTCCATCGGGAAGATAAACTGTACGTGATTTGGCACCTTTAACAGTCACCGGACAAATCATCATCTGATCTCCGAATAAATACTGATCATCAATGTTATAGGTATTTACATCAAGCGGATAGCCGAATACCAGTGCCTGCATGACAGGACTACCTGAAAGATAGGATTCATAATAGGCAGAATAGAGATACGGGATCAGCCTGTAACGTAATTTGTTGTACCTGCTGAAGATAGTCTGTGCTTCGGCGCCATATCTCCATGGCTCCTTATAGTTGGGATGTTCCATACCGAACAGGTGGGCAATCGGACTAAACATGCCAAACTGGCACCAGCGAACATACAATTCCGGATCAGCAACCTGTTCAAAGCCCCCCATGCAATTTGCCCATGCGGGGACGCCTGACAATCCAATGTTTAAGCCAGCCCGGATAACTGGTTTGAAATACTGCCACAACGACGGCCAGTCTCCTGCAAAAATAAACGGATAGCGCTGAATTCCTGCATACCCTTCACGGGTGTGGTTCAGTCCCCTTTGATGGTTGAATTCCTGGAATTTCAGGAAAGGTGCTTTGGCATATGCTATCGGGAACAGATTGTGAAGGGAGGCAATTTGCTTTCCCTGGGGACCCGTTTTATCGACCAACTCATTGCCGACACGGCCAAATGCGCTGCCCTCATCTGTTTTCACAAATTTGCAGCCCATATCGGCAAGGGGTTTGAGACAATTCTCCCACCACCAGTCGACAGCTTTCTGATCAAAGAAATTGGGGAAGTCGCCGGGTCTGCCACTTTCGGGAAAAGTATAACCTTTCTCCCTGGCAATATCAAGGTAATTTTTGAGGTTTCCATTGTCTATCCTGGGACGAATATGCAAACCGACCATCTGGTAATGAAGTGCATAAAGGCTATCGAACATCGCTTTGGGATTGGGAAATCCGGGTTGCCGCCATTCGAAACTGGTGCCGCCCTTTCCGTTGACTTTCCCAAAAATGCGCCACGTTGAATCAAGGTGCAAAAGATCAGCAGGGATGCCCAACTCGCGAAATTTCTTAGCAAGTACTACAACATAGTATTGGGAAGTAATGTCTTCAAATCCCCAGGTTCCACCGCTATAGGTACCAATGTGCAAGCCCATGGCCGCTCTCGGAAGCAATGGGGAAGTTCCCGTTAAAGATGTATAATCCTGCATAATTTGTTTAAACGATGGACCATACATAAAGTAATAATCAAGTTCTCCGCCTTCGGCGCTGAAGGAATATTTCCCTGTGGATGAGAGCCCCATGTCCCAGGTTGTTGGATTGGCGTTGTGGAAGAAGATGCCATATCCTTCGGTACTCATAAAGAATGGCACAGGGCAATAGTTGGCCTCCAGTATATTGTAGGCGCCGGCTTCGTGGTCGCGGGCAGTGCCGCGCCCAACATCGAGCCTGATTTTTTTCCCGAGCTGATCAATGAAATCCATTCTTTCGCCGAATCCGAAGAAATGTTCGCCTGGCTGCAGTTGTTTGATACAGGAAGGAGCTTCATTCGTGTAATGCATGGGCAGAACGTCAGGAACATCCTGATTGATCAACCTGCCTTCTGGGTTAAAGAAGGAGATCTTTAGCGAATCGTAGGTAATCTTTACTGTCAGTGCAGAGGTTTTTATTTCCGCAGCATTCTTTGTCTTGCTAAATGAAAACGGAAAATCGTCCCATTTGGAATGACTGACCATCTGGGATTCATCGGCCAAAAATCCATTGGCAGTTGCCATGCGAATCCTTACCATCGAAGGTGTGCACATTTCGACGTTGTATCGCTGGGTACCGGTTTCAATGGTAATCAGGTTCCCGTTTCTTGCAATCTTTGTTGGTTCAGCAGATTTTGAATTCGCCGTAACTGGGAATATCAATATTACCAGTACGATCCAAATCAATGCACTTTTCAAATGATTGAACTTCATGGCTAAAATAAATTTAGTTAGTATTGTTGATTGAGAAGATTAAGAAAGGTGGGCTTTCACACCCACCTTTCCATCTTATTGTTGTTTACCAATCAAAAATACGATTATTTGGGTTTAAGAAATCAATAACCCGGATTCTGGTAGGCAGCCTTGGCATCTGCAGACAATGCATTTCCCTGCTCGTCAGTCAACAATTCAATGAAGGATTGCGGCCAGGCTTTGAATGTATTGTATTTCTGGAACAAACCTTTCCCTACACCACGGGCTCCGACAGTTCCTGTAGAAATATCATCCAACGGGAAAGGAAAATCGCCAGTACCCATAGATGCAACTGGTACACCCATGTTATCACGGTAGTAAACGCGGTCGTAAAGAATTCCGGCATTGTGCAAATCTTCCCAGTTTGTCAATTCAAAGATCAACTCGCGTGCCCTTTCGTTGTAGACAAAATGGATAAACCTGTCAAGATCAGACACAACAGTCGGTGGATAATTCTCAAGTTTAGCCTTTGCTGAACCATTCTGCCATTCTGAACCATCAATGGCGATTTTAGCATATGAGTCAGTTTTAACCGTGTATGGAGCTACCTTCTCAGCAGCAGGAATGGTCAATCTGCCGGTTAGAACGGCAGGTTCAATGTTGACAAGCGCATCCGAACGGGTCTCACCTACGTGATATGCTGCCCTTTTTCGCAAGATGTTCAAATCTGCGATCGCACTCGCAAAGTTACCCTGTCGACCGTACACCTCTGCACGGATGAGGTAGGTTTCTGCAAGACGGAATACCGGAAAGTCAATTGCACCTGATCCGTTCGGATCTGTACCCTTACCTCGATTGATATCCAGCCATTTTTTTGGACCAACATACCATTGGGCAACAGTTAAACCACGATCAAGTCCAAAGGCTTCGCTCTTGTCGCAATTCACCCTATACATCAGTTTGCGTCCTGCAATGTTGGTAACCACTGGATTTAACGGATCAACATCTGCACCCGGTTTGAAACCTGTAATCGTTGAACCGCTTTTGGTAAAATAACCTGCACCATTAGGGCTTCCTACAGTCCAGCGCACCATCATTATGTAGGGCTGACTATTGACCCAAAGTGAGTCCATTGGCTGATCCTTGGAATTCTCAATGTACAGAATAGACCTTTTCTGGTATTTGATTTTACTTGCAGTGGTAACAGTAACCACTGGATCTGTAGCTGCTTTCAGCCTGTTGTTGTAATAATAGGCAGTATTGGCATCCCATGGTTTTCCACCTGCTTCGGTTGCATCTGTTGCAATGTAATCAGTCAGGAATGTTTTATAGTATCTGGAGTCGTTGGCACGATCCTCGAACATATCAATTCCCCAGTCAGTTGGTCCTGCAGTTGCATAGGGCCGGCCATAGTCAAGTGTACGCGGTGTACATGCACGCAGGGAGGTATGATTGCTGTTGTATAGGTGCACAAGGTTGTTGCCATAACGACCGTCATATGTCTGAGTCGCTTCGTACTGAGCCGAAAGGATGATCTCCTTACTTTTGTCTCGCGTATAGTCACCGGTTGCATTTTTCCAAAGGGTACCAAAATTTGGCTCCAGTCCGTCAGAAGCTGTATTTCCCTTCATCTGGTCAATCACCATGGTGGCATAATATTTTGCAGAATCCAGGTCAGTTGATACATTACCCTTGTAAAGCATCTTAAGATGGGTTTCAGCACTTGCCCAGTTGGCTGCCTGTGCCCTATGCAGGTACAGTTTGGCAAGAAAATGTGCGGCTGCAGGTTTCGTGATACGACCAAGTTCCGTAGTTGTCGCAGGCAACAAATTAACTGCCAGGCGTAGGTCACCGATGATTTGCTTGTAGATCGTCTCCAGCGATGCTTTCGGGAAAGCAAAGTTATCAGGCATCCCGGCATAACTTTTAAGGATAAGTGGAGCTGCACCTACAACATTGGTAATCAAATAATAGGAATAAGTGCGCATAAACAGGATCTCTCCTTTCCGAGCAGCCATCTTTGTTTGTGTAGCAGCATCCAGGTTGGCATAATTCTCAAGAAAGATATTACAACGGCTGATCTCAGGATAAACCCCTTCAGAGACACCACCACTTGTTGTTCCAATCAGAGAAGTTACATTGGGAGTCATTCTGGTTCCTGTCGCATTTGGGCCCCAACCATCAACGGCATAGGTGCCCATAGAAATACGGTCTGCAAGAGACCAGGCAAATACTTCCACATCGCTGCAGGTGCCAAACAGGTAATGACCCTGGTTGTAATCAGGCTTGAAACGCATGATCTGATAGCAGCCTTTAACCAACGATTCCAAACCATCTGAGGTTTTATAAAAATCCTGTGTAAGTGTTGTCACTGTTTTCTCCTCCAGATAATCCTTGCATGAGGTGAAGGAAAGAACCAGGGCGAATAAAATGATATATTTTTTCATCTGTTTTGTCTTTAAAGTTTAATGATTACAATCCTATCCGCACTCCCAATACAAAGCTTCTGATCACCATGGTATTGTTGTTGGTACCACCGGTAGGATCTCCGACTGAGTTTACACTGGTCCAGCCATTTGTATCATCCGGATTGATTCCGGCTTTGACAACATCACTACCGCCAATCCATGGATTGAGTATCTGTCCATATACCTGGAAAGATTTGATCTTGTATTTGTCAATCAAATTTGACGGAATGTTGTAGGAAAGTGAAATGTTCCGCAAAGAGACAAAAGATCCGTTATTGATAAACATGGCCCTGTTTACATCCGCATTGGATGCCTTTGGGTCTGTAGTTGGCTGAGGCCATCTGGCTCCTGTATTATCCGGTGACCAGAAATGGGATGGATCTTCCGAACGGACATAACCTACAAAACTTCCGCCTGCAGAACCTCCCGGCTGAAGCGATGAAAAATATTTTTGTCCAATGCGGGCATAAAACATGAAGCTAAGCTCAAAACCCTTGTAATCAAGAGTATTCGTCATACCGCCAATCCATTTTGGACGAACTGTACCCCTTATGACTTTGTCATTGTCTTCCAGTTTATGATTGGGAGTACCCTGTTCAACAGGTTTGTATTGGCCTGGAGAGAATGTATACCCATTGGCTTTCCACAATGCGATTTCTGCAAGATCTTCAGGAGTATTCTGCCATAATCCATTCACCTCGTAAGTGCGGAATACCTGAAGGGGATAACCGATAAACCAGTTGTTGCCTACCATGTCCTGTTTGCCATTCACCAGTTCTACAATCTCTTCATGATTCTTTGACCAGTTTACATCTGTCGTCCACCTGAAATCTTTGGTTTTAACATTGACGGTCGAAACGGATACTTCGATACCCCTGTTCATCATTTTACCGATATTTCCTGTTATGAAAGGGAAGCCAACAATGGCAGGAATATTTCTGTCCATCAGAATATTGTCTGTATTGGACTTGTAAAGTTCAATCGATCCTGTAATGCGGCTTTTAAGTACGGAGAAATCAATACCAAGGTTGGTCTGTGCCGTTGTTTCCCATTTCATATCCGGATTAGGCATGTTGTAAGGATTGTATCCAATGGCAGCAACATCACCAAAAACATATTTATATTGGGTAAGCGGTCCTGAGGTTGTATAGGGTCCGACAGCCGAGTTGCCTACAACACCATATCCAAGGCGAAGTTTCAACTCATTGATCCACGTTATTGGTTTAAGAAAACTCTCTTCATGTAGTTTCCATGCTAACGCAAAGGAAGGGAAGAAACTCCATTTATGACCCTCTGCAAGTACCGAAGCTCCGTCATTACGACCTGTGACAGTTAAAAGATACTTGTTCATGAAGCCATAATTGAGTCGCAACATATAAGACATGAGCGAATTCTCTGTAAAGCCCGTACCGTAACTATCCGGGTTACCATTCAGGTTCGCTGCAAGGTTATACCAGACTGAAGAGTCGTAAATAATCTTGGAGGCCGACATGCTTCCGCTTTCAGTTCTGTTGTTCTGTACTGACTGCAGCAATGTTGCACCGACTGTATGCTTTCCATAAGTTTTGTCGAAATAGAGAAGGTTTTCGAGCATGTATTGGAAATTATCATTGGTGGCATAACTGGCAGCAGAGGTCTGTGGAGTAGCAGTTCTTCGAAGTGTTGACTGCGAACCTTGCCATGCTCCATTGCGCTGGTACCTGAAGCCTGATCCAAAATTCATGTGGTATCTCAGCCAGGGAGTGATTCGTACATCACCAAAAAGATTCATCTGCAGATTATAGGCACGTCTTTCGTCAGTGCTGTTATCCATGTCAATCAAGGGGTTCCACGTAGGTGCCGATTTATTGTTCCCCGGATAGATTATCATATCCCCGTTGTCGTCGTAGGGTTTTGCCATCCGGTATTGGGCCAGTGACATACCATATGCATCCTGTGGACCGGTTGCGCTTCCAGAGCGGTTGATTGTTCCGTAATTCTGGAGCGACATGGAGGCATTGAGGGAGGCTCCAACAGTCATCCATTTTACAGGAGTGATTTCGCCGTTAATTTTCGTTGTATATCTTGTGAACCCCTGGTTCTTCTGGGTTCCGTTGTTGTCATAATATCCCAGGGACATGTAAAGGCGTGAAGTCTCGTTTCCTGATGACAGGGATAAAAGGTGATTCTGTGTGAATCCCGTACGGGTCAGAATATCCTGCCAGTCAGTCGATGGAATATTCCCCGGGTTGTAAACAGGAACCTGCGCCGGATACCCTTTTGCTATTTCTTCAGTAGTGGAGGCACGGGTCTTTACTGAAGCAAATGTTCCGGGGTCATTCCACTCATAACCCTGTTGTATTGCCCGGATAGTCATTACATCTGAGTTTCCAAATTTGTTGATATCCGCCTGAGGATCAGGATAGTTCAAAGCGGTAGTTCCCAATTTGTAAGTGGAGCCGTTGATTTCAGCCAGGCGCATACGGTCCATTGCTTCACCCGAAGTTGCCCAGTCAGTTGTGGAATGTATATTGTCGAAAGAAGATGAGAACTCATAATTCACAGCCAGGCGTCCTTTTTTACCCTGTTTTGTGGTAATCAGCACAACACCGTTCGCTCCCCTGGCACCATAGATGGCAGTTGCAGAGGCATCCTTCAGAATTTCCATGCTGTTGATATCGCTTGGATTGATATCATTGATACTTCCCATGAGGATGATGCCATCTACAACATACAGTGGAGAATTTGATGCGGAGATGGACCTCGTTCCACGGATGGTCACGGAAGCAACCTCACCAGGACGAACATTGGAAACAATATCTACACCGGCAGCTTTACCCTGCATTGCCTGGACAGCATTCTGCACAGGACGTTCCTTGATCGTTTTTTCGCTGACACTAACAAGCGCGCCGGTAATATCACTTCTCTTGACAGTACCATACCCAACCACGACAACTTCTTCGATGCCAATGTTTTCTTCTTCAAGAACTACATTGATAGTCGATTTGTTGCCGATGGCAATTTCCTGCTTGATCATCCCGACAAAATTAAACTGGAGGATCGAATTTTCCGGAACATTCAAAAGGGCGTAGTTTCCGCTGTTATCAGAAATAACACCGTTGGTGGTACCTTTTACCACTACGGAAACTCCTGGCAGGGATCCACCCGATTTGTCCGTAATCTTTCCTGTAATCTTCTTCCCTTGCTGCTGCACTCCGTTCGTATTGCCAAGTGTAACAACAATGTTTTTATCAAGAATCTTATAGGTATAATTTTCATCCAGAACTTTCCTGAGAACCTCGTCAATTGTAGCATCTTTTACTTTAATCGACTTTCGGTTTTCAAGGTTCAGTTCTTCGCTTTTAAAGAAAAAGCCGAATTCACTGTTTCTTTCTATTTCCCTGAAAATATCAACAACAGTTGCGTTATTCATATTCAGACTGATACGGGCAGTCTGACTGTATGAATTCACCGCAGAGGCAGTGACCATTGTGAAAAGGATAAGACCTACGGTTAGTTTCATAATTCGGATAGTTTTTTTCCACCTTTGCTGTGCAATGCATAGCAAATCATAACTTTTCTTCATAGTTTTGTAAAGTTTTAAGTTTAACTGAGAAACTGACTACAATCAGTTTCGAATACTCAAAATCGGGTGTACCCCTCCACGGGTGCACCTAATTTTTTTAAAAAATATAGACGATGTCCTTGGCCTCCTTTCTGTCTGTAATTTTATAGTTAATATTATCGGTTAATGATAGCATTTTCATCACCAGCTTCACGGTAGTTGTTCTTTTGATTACGCTGGTATATCTGGTATTGGCAAGTGCCTTGTTTGTGATAATGATCTCAACGTTGTACCACGATTCCAACTCGTGGCAGATCTCCGCCAACGTTTTGTGGATAAATACAAACTTCCCTTCTTTCCAGGCTGTTGCTATGGATGGATCTTGAGGTGAAACGACCATGTGGTTCGACTGCTTATCAAATTGCATGTATTCACCCGGCAATATGGAGAGTATCGGTTGTTCTTCTCCTTTTGAAAACTCAATTTTCCCATCGACGAGTGAAGCGCTGATTCCCTTCTCATCGTGATAGGCCCTGACATCGAATTTTGTTCCTATATCTTTAACCTTAAAATAACCCAAATCCAATACAAAATTTCGCCTGGGGTTGGGGACCATGTCAAAATAGGCTTCTCCATTCAGTTGTGCGGTCATTTCGCCGGTGGATTTACTGGTAATAATGATTTTTGATCCGGAACTTAACCATACAGCAGAGCCATCTTCGAGATGAACAATAGAGACGGCACCCTTTTCAGAAGTATATTCAATCTGGTGAGTATAAACTGGTATTTCCTTTTTGCCCGCTATCAGATATTGAACCAAAAAACCAAGCGAAAGCGCCATTACGAAGATGGCTGCATAACGGAACCATAACTGAAAGGATGTAAAACTCTTAACCGGCTTCAATTTATTCCAGAATTCTTCAAAACTGGAATCCGAAACTGGCAACTTGCCATTATTCTGGCAAACCGAAATGGTATATATGGTTTTATAATTGAGAAAAGCCTCACGCAAGTCGCTGTTCTTTTCCAGTTCCTGGTAAAAATTTTCCTTCTCGGCATGGGTCGCCGAATCACTTAAAATTCTAATAAATCTTTCTTCTGACATTTTTTTCCGGTATTAAGCACTATACACACAAATCGCGATCTACCCTGCCGGAAAATCAAGAAAACAGCAAGAAAATTTTATTGATTAAAGGAATTCCTTGAAAATCAAAATAATAACCGGAATGTAGTCTTTCAGTTCCAGTCTCAGAATTCGCAAAGCCCTCGAGATTCGGGCCTCTACAGTTTTTATGCTGATCAATTGTTTATCTGCAATTTCCCTGTAATGCAATTCTTCGTATCTGCTAAGGACGAAAGTTTCACGAAGCTCCTCCGGTAACAAGGAAATAGCTTGATTGATTTTGCCGAACAACTCCTCAAATTCGAGATAACTACCCAGTCTTTCCAACGCAACATAATTGTATTGCATTTCCAGGTATTTGATATTTCTCTGGTGGAGTAGTGCGGTTTTCTGATTCCTGAGATAATTCAGACAACTGTTCTTGGTGATGGTATACAAGAAATTGTGAACGTTAAAGTGCTCATTCAATGTTTCCCTGATTTCCCACAATTTCATGAAAGTATCCTGAACAATCTCTTCAGAAACGGCTTCATCGTGAAGATACTGATTGGCCAAATGATACAGTACACCAAAAAAATCGCTGTAAATCTCCCGATAGGCTAATTTCTCGCCTTTCTGAAGGGAAATAGTAAGTTCACTTAGTTTAGCCGGGTCCATTTCAAGTATAAAGGTATAAAAAAATCCCCCATGCTGAAATTTAACTTGTAAGCATGGGGGATAATAAGTATATTTCTGATTGATCAGCTTAACCAAACATAAAGTGACAATGTGATGAGTGCAAGTATGCACCATATCAAACGCCAGTCAGTTATTCCTTCGAAAGGTGCAATACCTTTGGAGTAGTTGATGGTCGTTTTTTCGAGTTTCTCCGGAGCTGTTTTTTCGGTAAAAGCAGAAACAACAAATAGTACTGCAGTAATAATCATTTCTGCCCAGAGTCCCCTAAAACCGAAATTCAACGTCATCTTATGGTGAAGAATAGGGAATATCTGCTTCCCTGCATCGGCACCAATCAATTGGTCTATTACGAAAATGGTTGCTAAAAGCACTCCTACCACTACGGAAGCGATGGCACCCTTCATGGTAACTTTCTTACTGACAATCCCAAAGAAGATGGCAGGAAAAACCGGTACTACCAGATAAGCAGAGATGGTCTGCAAATATTTGTACAATCCCTCGTCATTTTTCCAGACCAGATAGGCAGCGCCAAGTCCCAGAAGCGTAACACAAACAATCACGTACCGACCCAGGGTTACCTGCTTCTTTTCAGTAATATTCGGTTTGAATTCAAGGACAAAATCGCGTACAACGAGGGTTGAAACAGAATTCAATACTGCAATCAGGGAATTGATCAATGCTGCCGCCAATGAGGCAAGCAGGAGTCCCCTTACACCTGTGGGGAGCAACTTATTCAGAAGCAATACAAAAGTCTGCTTGGTGCCTTCACCCTGCAATTCATGGGGAAACAATGCAAAAGCGATCACCCCGGGAAGTGCAAAAATAAAAATGGGCAACAATTTCAAGGTAGTGGCAAGCATGGCTCCCCATCGGGCATTGGGCAAGTCCTTTGCCGAAAGTGCCCGCTGTACATTCACCTGATCGATTCCCCAGTAAAAAATTCCAGCATAAAATGCCGTGGCAAGTATTCCCCAGAATGGATAAACAGGATCATCAACTGGTTTGGATATCTTCATCATCTCGGGAACTTTTTCCATGAGCCCATGCCAGCCACCAACCTTGTCGAGGCCAAAGAAAAGCATTGTGGAGGCCCCTATCAAAATCACGAAGACCTGTATGGTATCCGTATATGCCACTGCCGTAAATCCGCCGATAATGGTGAATGTGGCAACTGCAATTCCGATGATGACAATGGTCGTCATGATATTCCATCCAAGAATGCTGTTAAGTACCAGCGCACCGGCAAAGAGGGTAAATGCCAGTTTTGTCATGACGCTGATAACCAGCATCAGACCTGAAAAGAAGGTCCGTGCCCGACGATCATACCTTATCTCGAGAAATTCAGGAATGGTAAAGATTTTATTTTTGATGTAATAGGGATAAAGGATCGCACAGGCAACTCCAAGGGTGATTGCTGTTGTCAACTCCACAGAACCTGCGCTCAAACCATATCGGTAAGAATCACCCGAGAGTCCGACCAAATGTTCTGCCCCGATGTTTGTGGCAAACATGGAGGCGCCAACTATAGGCCATTTTAGCCTTCTTCCTCCAAGAAAAAAATTGGAACTGTTGTGGCTTGCCTTCTTACGGTAGGCCATGATCAATCCAAAGGATAAACTGCCCGTGATCACAATAGAGAAGATAATCCAATCCAGGGAGGTTAGCGTTAAATTCATGAATTGTAGTTTAGTTAAAGTTATAGAAGTGACTAAAGTGATCAAAAATGAACTAAAGTGCCTAAAGTAGTTTGATTAGTTGCTGATAAAGATAGGGAAATGTCTGAATTTGATTCCCTTCGATGTAAAATCCTTTTCCTCCGTATGCCTGCGGTATTCTGGCAACGATACTCTTCTGATCCCTGTAGTAGTAGCCCACAGTTGCCTCGTTGGTGGCAGTTTCGGGTTTATATGGTCTGAGATCAAAATTGGCTGTTAGAATGTCATTGGGGGTTTGATTTATATTCCCGACCATCGATGCCGCTTTCAGAAAGACTTCAGGTCCTGTTACTGCGCTGCCAATATTCAGGATCACCCCCCCATTTATCAATTTGGAAACTTCCTCGGTATAAATCAGGAAATCACGGCCGGAACAACCACCCTTGGCACAACCGTCAAACCAGAAGTGCTGATCGAGCACATCGGTTCCAATACCAACGTGCACGGTAAAGGGCACCTTTTCCTGGTAACAGGCTACCGCGATACTCAGTTCGGGATGATTGAACTTGAGATCCTTTTCTTCCAATTCAAGGTATCCGGCTACTTTTCTGCGAAACCTTTTTTTGCAGATCATCCTTCCTACAGATTCACCGTATCCAAGTTTCTTCTTGTTGCCCACACTCAAGGCAGCATTGATGAAATTAAATTCAAAGGCCATTCCAAATTCTCCTTTTTCAAGCGCCTGCGGAACATATTCGCTGGTCTCTCCCATCAGCGCAAGTTCGAAATCGTGAATGGATGTGGCGCCATTGCCGGAAATAAGCGTAAAAAGACGCTTGTGAATCAGATCTACCAGCAAACGGTTCAAACCATTTTTCACCAGATGTCCGCCCGTGAACAACAATATCGGTTGACCTTTAGACCTGCGATCAATGATTTCGTGTGCCAGTGCCTCAATATTCAGTTTAACCGCGTCGGGTAAATCAATTTTGGTGGTCAGAACTTGTTCTATCTGCCTCAGGTCCTCGTATTTGACCTTATTCGTTCTTCCCTTAACAGGATAAGTCTTGATCTGAGAAGGATCAAAAACTTCATACCGGCCTTTGTATTGCATTTATTTTGTGTTAGTAGTTATTTCCAAAAAGATATTGGCTATTGGCCTTTGGCTGTTAGTAATTCTTAAATCGATGCTTACGCCTCGGTCAGTGACCGAATCGAAAATCCAAAATCGAAAATCGAAAATTATTTTGATATTGTGTCAAGTCTTTTGATGGTTTGTATGGCTGCCCTAACCGTATGATAGTTGATTTTCCAGGAGTGCCCCATGTGTGTCCAGATCGGATCGCCCTTGCGGGAAAGCAAGGGATACCATTCTCCAACTCCCTTGTTGACGACCTTGTCATAAACGAAACGGTGAACATTCTTGTAGGCGTCCCAATACTTGTCGGATTTGAAAAGGATTACAGCATCCAATAAGCCGATCAATACCTCAGCCTGTTGCCAGAACTCCTTCTCCTTGTCGTAAACGCCTCCGGAATGCGGTCCTTCTACGTAGACTCCACCATATTCTGTATCGATTCCGTTGTCGACAGTATGGTCGTATATAATCCTGAATAAATCCTTGTAATCATCCGGATTCGTTTTTAGAATCCCGAGGGCATGCAAAAGCAGCCAGGCAAATTCGGCATTATGTCCATAGCAGGTATTATCAGTGGCATTCCCTTTTTGACCTTCTTCGGAGAACCTGTCCCATCCCCATATAATGTTGAACTTAATCTGAGGGGCAACGGTCCAGTCCTTGTAAAACTGTGGAATACCGGTTTTGTAAACAGGATGGATGATCTTGTTTAATAAAAGGTCTATATCTTCGAGTAATTTCCTCTTGTGTACTTCTAGTCCGGTGCATTCATAAAGCGTGGTGAAAGCTTCCATTAGATGCATGTGCACATCAAGTGTCTTACGGTCACCGCCCTGGCTGCCAGGACCACAAAGTGTCCAGTCGCGGTGAAACATCTCCCAGTAACCGCCATACCTGGTATCCGCACAATATTTCTGCAAGAGGTCAAATACCTTTTCGGCATATTCACGACCACGCTGATCACCTGTTGCAAGGGTATATTCACTCAGGCAATAGATCGCGAAACTATGACCATAGATTATTTTCTGATCGATTTTTACCTCGCCTTTTCGGTTCATCATCCAAAAAAATCCACCGTGTTGATGATCCCACATTTTATTCAGCAGAAAATCTACACCATGCCTGGCCAGATCGGCCAGTTTACCTTCCCCGTAACCTGCACGGTGTGCAGAGGATATGGTATAGATACACCTGGTCTGGGCAATCAGTGATTTTTCATCTTCGCCTGTATCGTTTCCGTTCTTATCAAAATGGGTGAGGAACCCGCCGTTGACTTCATCTTTCATACGAGAAGTCCAGAACGGGAGGAGTTCAATAAGCAAGTGATTCTCTGCTTCCTTTTTTAAAGCTGAAATTTCTTCCTTGTTCATTGTATAAAATAGTTAATCGATTCGTAGGTAAAGATAGTTTTTAACTGAATTTAACCATAGTTTGTGTATCATTTTTTCATGATTTTTCTGCATCCAATTTCAATTCCTGATTTTGGATTACTGCCTGGCAGCAGTATTTATTCATTTCAATTACGTCTCAATTCAAATAAAAGGCAAAAGGAGAAAGGAGAAAGGAAAAAGTTCGCTGCGAACCAGATTCTCGGTTTTCTATGCCCCATGCCCCATGCCCCATGCCCTCTGCCCTCTGCCTTTTTTTTTGGCACAAAAAAGTCCCCGGCTCAATAAAGAACCGGGGACTGGTTTAAGACGGCGGCGACCTACTCTCCCACTTTCGCAGTACCATTGGCGCTGACGGGCTTAACTTCTCTGTTCGGAATGGGAAGAGGTGGAACCCCGTCGCTATAGCCACCTTAATGACTTTAGGATCGTTTAGCTTGCTGCGCATCTTTCCATCATTTGTACACGTGTTTCGCACAAATTTTGATCGATGCTCATGTACAGACGCCCTATTAGGGCGTCTCTACCAGCCGTTATTATCCAATATCTTAACACGAAGGAAGAAACTAATCATATCATTAAAACCCTGGCCAGGACAATCCTGCTCAGTAGAAAGTTTCGGGTAATTAGTACTGCTCGGCTTTGACATTACTGCCTTTACACCTGCAGCCTATCAACGTTGTCGTCTTCAACGACCCTTCATGGAGACCTAATCTTG
>CAIUUO010000259.1 GCA_903902325.1 uncultured Bacteroidia bacterium | reverse complement strand
GCTAATGTGCTAATGAATGCGACTCAGGGGTTTTGGCTCTTAACGGCGATCCGGAAATCGCCACACCTGATTGCTGCTACGTGGCTAAACTCAATGCCTTATGCTCTCTGCTCCATGCCTTTTTTCATCAAAGAGCGCGAAGCGTAAAACAAACCCTTCCATTGAGACAAAAAGCTGTTTGAACGAAGCCGCAGGCGGAGCGAGTTCTTTTTGTCAAGTCTTTTTTGGTTACTTTTTGTGACGACAAAAAGTGACAAAGAAAGAATAGCCGGGAGATCCGACAAAAAGCCAATACAATGAGAAGATAGAGGGGTGGTCACCTTTACCCATCAGCGGGACGACTGGGATGACTGGGATGACTGGGACGAGAGCAGCTATCGTGCGTGGTGCCTTCCGTCCGATCACGGAATGAAAGGCGCCATCTGCATTGGCACGCGAACGGCGGATCTCCCGGCATCACCTGTCCCCCTCCACCCGGTTAAAACCGGGGGTTATGCACAGGAAACCCCTGCCGGGGTTGGAATATTGCCAATGGCGCCCGCAATGACGATAGGGGCAACCTAAATTCTCACGCACAAAACGAGTTTTGTCGCTGATAGTTTTTATATTTGAATAAAATTTTCGCAATGATGGCCAATAAGCAGTTAGTATTAAATGATTTAAGCAATCTACTAAAGTCAAGATTGTCTGATAATCTTAAAGATGTCGTGCTTTTCGGTTCTCATGCTTTGGGAAAGGCTCATCCTGATTCAGACTATGATTTCCTGATCATTCTTAAAAACAAGGCCGACTGGAAAACAGAACGGGATATCTCTGATATGTGTTACGAAATTGATTTAAAGTATAATATAATTACGGATACCCACATAATTGGTGAATCTGAATTATTAACGCTTAGAGGGAAACAGCCAATCTTTGTTAATGCAATTTCAAATGGAATACATGCATGATTGATAATAATGACAGAGATGCCCTGGTGATGTATCGTTTAAACCAGGCCATTGAAACGATCGAACTTGCAAAATTTCTCTTGAAGAATGACAAACTGGTTATTGCAGTGAACCGAATCTATTACGGTATGTATTATGCTTTGACCGCCTTGGCACTAAAGAATAGTTTTGAAACATCCAAACATGGGCAACTGATTGGATGGTTTAATAAAGAATATATTTCATCCAAAAAGGCAGATCCGAAATTTGGTAAAATTTTACGAAATGGATTTCAAAATAGAACAAAGGGTGATTATGACGCCTTTGTAAATTTTGACTTTGTTGAAGTGGAAATTATGCTGAGCGAAATGTCGTGCTTCATTGAAGAAATTGAACGATTAATAGTATAGCCAGACGGATTCCAAACCCTGCCAGACGTTGCCAAATGCACCTGTACAGACGCAAGGCTTTGCACTACTGTCCGGAGAAAAACATGAATAATGGCTATAGCACATTAATAATCAGACAGAAATAATCAAAAAATTACTCGGAACATATCAGGTGCTTACTTTTGCATGAAGTTACAAATTGTAAGCGATGAATAGTGGAACGTATATTTTTCAACAGTTGTGTCAATTCTTGCCCAAGGACTATTTCGAATATTTAGTCGACAAGTATGATGGTAATAAGTACCTAAAATCATTCACATGTTGGAATCACTTTTTGGTTATGTTATGGGCGCAATTAACCACTCGTGAAAGCCTACGCGACATTATCGGTTCACTTAATGGCCATAAATCAAAATTCTACCGTTTAGGTTTTGGTAAAAGTGTTTGTCGGACGACATTAGCCGAAGCAAACGAAAGGCGTAGCATTGAGATATTTAGGCTTTTTGCTGAACGGATCGTTGAGATGGCACAGAAAAAGATTGACGTTGATGATTTATTTATAGAAGGCATCCCACATAGAGTGTTTGCATTGGATTCAACTACTGTCACCTTGGAATTGAAAAAATTTCATTGGTCAAAGGCGCAAAACGGGAAAGGCGGAATTAAAATCCACACATTGTTCGATATCCTCACAAGCATCCCAGTTTATAATATTATCACTGATTATAACATCCGGGATCAAAGTGTTATGGATAATTTCCAATATGAATCCGATGCTTTCTATATATTCGACAAGGCATATGTCAAACTACCGTCTTTAAGCGAAATAGATAGAATTGGCGCGTATTTTGTAGTGCGAAGGAAAAAGAAGATGAACTTCGAAATAATAGAGGAATATAGTTGTGATGGCCGTGAAGACGGCGTTTTACGCGACTTGAAGATTGTACTGTCGAATCGCTGGGCCAAAGTAAGGTATCGGAAACCTTTGAGGATAATCTATTACTATAGCGAAGAAAAGAAATGTGTTCTGGAGTTCTTTACAAACAACTTGGATTTAGAAGCTAATAAAATTGCTTTCTTATATAAATGCAGATGGCAGATAGAATTATATTTCAAATGGATAAAGCAACATTTAAGAATAAAACAATTTTATGGAACATCCGAAAATGCTGTAAAGATTCAAATTTATGTGGGCATAATCGCCTATTGTCTAGTAGCTTTAATTGGTGCAGAATTTAGATCAAAATTATCGCCATTTGAACTACTGCGAATGTTAAGTGTCTCTATGTTTGAGAAAGAAAACCTGAGGATGTTTCTCTTGAGAGCTGAATCTTCAGAGAACTTACAATCTGTAACCGATTACAATCTAAAATTATTTTAGCGGACAGTAGTGCAAGGCTTTGCGTCTCTACAACGCAACCATCAAATATTGCCGGTAAATTTCAACATTTATATCAGCATCACACTAAATTCATAACCGGCGAATCGGAATTCGCCGCACCCACCCGCTACCATCGGCAAAACCCTATGCTCCACGCCCCACGCCCTTTCCATACCGGAGCGCGAAGCGTAAACCAAACCCTTCCATTGAGACAAAAGGCTGTCTGAGCGAAGCCGCTAGGCGGAGCGAGTTCCTTTTGTCAGGTCTTTTTTGGTTACTTTTTGTGACGACAAAAAGTGACAAAGAAAGAACAGCCGGGAGATCCGACAAAAAGCCAATACAATGAGAAGATAG
>CAIUUO010000258.1 GCA_903902325.1 uncultured Bacteroidia bacterium | reverse complement strand
AGTCGCTTTTGCTATTTCAAAGATCTTTAACTTTCCGCCTGAAATAGCCGCCGGAATTATTCTGATCGGATGTGTCCCCAGCGGCCTTGCCTCCAATGTGATGTCTTACATTGCCCACGCCAACCTTGCATTGGCTGTTAGCATTGGAGCCATTTCTACCCTGCTTTCGCCTTTTGTAACCCCATTACTGATGAAAATTTTAGGCGGACAATACATTGAAGTGAATTTTTGGAGTATGATGCTCGAAATTTTAAATATGCTAATTCTACCTATAGTTGCAGGTTTTATTTTCAATCTATTTAACGTTGGGAAAGAAAAACTACGGTCGAAAGTGATGCAAATGACTGTATTTTTCATCATCGTTCTACTTACCAATCTTGTATTTATGAAAGCCAAACATGCTGATATGGAAGGTTTCGCGATAGCTCTCGGCAAATCAATTCTTTGGTTTTATCTTTTACCCATTGCAGTTGCACTGTTGCTTCGCCATTTCCTGAAAGGCAACAATCAGCTAGTTGGGAAAATTCTTTCTTCTTTGTCTATGGTGGGAATTGCAGTAATCATTACCATCATCACGGCAACAGGACGGGAAAGTCTTTTAAAAGTTGGTGCATTGCTGATGGTGACAAGTCTGCTGCACAACACTTTCGGTTATTTTCTGGGATACAGTGTATCCTGGCTCTTTGGAATGCCTGAAAAAGATCGTCGGACAGTTGCATTTGAGGTAGGCATGCAAAACGGGGGACTCGCATCCGGTTTAGCACTACAAATGGGTAAAATTGCTACCGTTGGACTCGCACCTGCTATTTTCGGCCCATTGATGAATGTTACTGGATCGGCCTTGGCTAGCTGGTGGAGAGGTAAACCACCCAAAGAAGTTAAGAAATGAACTATTCCTTGTGCAAATCAATCAAAGCCAAGTTGTGCATAGATATTGAAATGAAAATATCCAGCAATTTTTGTACCCAATCTGCGACAATTAGTAGCGCGTCAAGAATGCGCCAGATTAATATAATCATATTATTTCGAAGATTTTTACAATTAATGTAGCCCCTTTAAAAGTATCTTAAGTAAAAAATAAATCAGGAACAGATGAGAAAAGTATTTAGTATTTTGGTTGTATTCTTGTTGGTGAGCAACTGCGTTGGAGCACAAACGATCAATTCACTTACATCGAAAGAGATAAAACAAGGTTGGATTCTGTTGTTTGACGGAAAAACGACCAACGGGTGGATCACCGGAAGCGGTAAACCAGCCCCGGCAGGATGGGAAGTAAAAGATGGCTACCTCACTACCGTGAAAGATGGCAAGGGTGGTGATATCGTGACTGTTAATGAGTACAAGGATTTCGATTTCTTGGTGGATTACAATATCACACCCGGCTGCAATAGTGGAATCAAATACTTTTTTGCTAAGTATGAGAAAGGCGGCAATTTGGGCATGGAATACCAGATTCTGGATGACAAATTGGCGGAAGACAATAAGCAGGAGAATCATCTTTGCGGTTCCTTTTATGATTGTCTGCCTCCAAATACTGCAGAAAAGAAGGTAAATGGACCGGGAGAATGGAATACCATCCGCATTGTTGCCCGGGGAAAAAATGTTGAACATTGGTTAAATGGAAAAAAAATTCTTGAATTTACCCGTGGAAGCAAAAGTTACACGGATGCGGTTGCTGCCAGTAAATTCAGCAAGACAGAACCCGCCTTCGGAATGGTGGAAAAGGGTCGCATCCTTTTACAGGAACACGGCGGCGTTGTTTCTTTCAGAAATATTAAAATCAAATTACTATAATTATAAAAGGCTATGGAAAACAGACGCGATTTTATCAGGAAATCTGCAGCTTCTTCAGCAGGAATTGCAATTGGCACAACGGCTTTTAGCGCAAAGAGTTACGCAAATATTATTGGAGCAAATGACCGGATCCATGTCGCCATAATCGGGGTGAATGGTCGGGGGAATAGTATGGCAGGTACCTTTGCCAAACAAAAAAATGCAGAAGTATCCTGTATTTGTGATGTTGATTCAAGGGCGATCCCGAAAGCCTTAAAAGCAGTGGAAAAAGCCGGACAGGAATCAAAACCCAAATCAGAAAAAGATTGCAGAAAGGTGATGGAAGACAAATTAATCGATGCGATTTATATAGCGACTCCTGATCACTGGCATGCGCCACTTACTATGATGGGCTGTAAGGCGGATAAACATGTTTATGTAGAAAAACCGCTGAGCCATAATCCTCATGAAGGAGAAATGGCTATCGAAGCTGCACGCAAGTACAACAAAGTAGTCCAAATGGGTGCGCAACGTCGTTCGGCTCCCGTACTGACACAAGGCATCACGAAACTTCATGAAGGTATCATCGGTAGGGTTTACCTGGCAAAAACCTGGTACACCAACAACAGAAAACCCAATTTCCTGAAACCCGGACCGGTTCCTGATTGGCTTGATTACGATCTGTGGCAGGGTCCCGCACCCCGTGCACCTTACCAGGATGGTCTCATTCATTACAATTGGCATTGGTTCTGGAATTATGGAACCGGCGAAGCGCTGAACAACGGAACCCACGAAGTTGACGTAGCCCGCTGGGGACTTGGGGTCGATTTCCCGATCCGCGTGACTTCAGTTGGGGGAAGATATCATTACAAGGATGACTGGCAGACGCCAGACACTCAGATTATTACGATGGATTATCCGGGTCGTGTCTCGTTGATGTGGGAATGCAGGAACTCTAACGGCAGACAAATCGAAGGATCTGACAGGGGTATCATCTTCTACGGCGAAAACGGAAGTCTGGACACAGGTGGTGACAGCTATAAAGTGTACAATAACGATGGCAAACTAATTAGTGAAGTAAATTCCCTCCAAGTAGACGGCCCGATAGATGCAAGAAACACCATGAGTCCGAGCCTTGGAATGGACAGTCTGCATGTTGCCGATTTTCTGGATGCCATCCGGAAAAGCCGTCGACCAAATTGCGACGTCGAATTGGGCTACAAGAGTGTGTTAGCCATGCAGTTAGGGAATATCTCGTGGCGTGTTGGCAGGGATCTGAAAATTGATCCGAAAAACGGACACATCATCGACGACAAAGAAGCCCAGAAGCTTTGGGGCAGAACCTACGAAAAGGGTTGGGAACCAAAAGTATAGTATTCCTGTTTTGCTCTTTAATACACTCGAATATTCCTCTGCATGATATAAAGGCACCAATGAAATCGCAACATCCGATTTTACATGGATGCCTTTTTCATTGAGTTGATTTTTAATATATAAAACTTTCTCTTTGCAATTGATACGTCAATTTGCCGTTTCTCTTTATCTCCTCATGATGGGAATAATCATAGTGATTGTGGTGATCCGTGGAATAGAATGTCTATTTTTAGGTTGATCATTGGTAAAGGAATTCAGGTATTCAATTATTTGTTCATATTTAACCCGAAACTCAAATTAAGCAGCGATGAAAATTTTCACTCTCTTATTCGTAATGCTGTTTTCAAGCATCCTGGTAGCTCAGACTGTTGAAGAAAACTACAGAAAACCACTGAAAGAGGTACTAATCCAGGTTGAAACCCGTTTCAGGATAAAATTAAGTTTTGATGAAAAAATGGTTGCCGATCGTTCTGTCAATTATGCCCAATGGCGCTTTAAGGATGATATCGAATCCACTTTGCAGGCAGTTTTGGCTCCCCTTGATTTGGTTTTTTACAAATCAGGTGAAGCCAATTATAAGATTGAAACTTTTCATTACTACCAAAGGTCGGTTACCGATGGGCAGAAGCACCTGAATCGCCTGCTCTCGCTGTATCCAAGCCTTCAGGATTGGGAAAAACGAAGGGCCGGACTGCAGCAGTGCATTCTTTCGACCCTCGGGCTCTTTCCGCTTCCGCCAAAAGTGAATTCAAATCCGATTTATGCCAACAAACGAACACTGGATGGTTACAGTGCGGAGAATGTTGCCATTGAAAGCCTGCCGGGAGTGTTTGTAAGCGGAACACTGTACCGTCCAATCAAGGGCAAGGGGCCTTTCCCTGCCATCATGGTGGCACAGGGACATGGGGAAACACAGCATTACGGCGAGAGTTCACAATTGCTGAGCGCTACTTTGGCTCGCATGGGAGTGGTCGTTTTCAGTTATGATATGTTCGCCAAAGGGGAAGAAAGCCTTCAGTTTGCGTTTGATGACCACCGTACCATTCTGGCTCCTACCATGCAAACACTGAACAGCATCCGGATCCTTGATTTTCTGTCCTCATTGCCTTATGTTGATCCAAATAGAATTGGAATGACAGGAGCTTCAGGTGGAGGTACGCAAACTTTCCTTATGGCTGCACTCGATCCGCGGATCGCCGTTAGTGCGCCCGTGGTGATGGTATCCTCCTGGTATGCAGGAGGCTGCCCATGTGAAAGCGGTTTGCCCACCCATACCTGCGGAGAATGGGGAACCAACAATGTGGAAATTGCCGCGATGGCTGCACCGCGTCCCCAGTTGGTCGTGAGTGATGGAGGAGACTGGACAGCCAATGTTCCCGAGATCGAGTTCCCCTACCTGAAAAAGGTATACGCCCTGTACGGAAAACCTGAAATGGTGGAGAACGTCCATCTGGCCAATGAAAAGCATGACTATGGCCCTTCGAAAAGAGAGGCAGTCTATCAGTTTTTAGCCAGGCAATTTGGTCTTAAAATCAGCGCTTTTTTGACAATTTCCGGAAAAGTGGATGAGTCAAAATGTACTGTTGAGAGTAAACCTGCCATGCTGGTTTTCGGCGAAAAGGGCGAAAAACTTCCCGCTCATGCCATCCATGGAATCGAAACACTGAAACAAATCTTAAAACAAAATAAATAGAATGGCTTCAAGAAAATTTACCCTGATCACAGTTCTTGCCTTAACTTTCTTTTGCTTCGCTGCAACACAAGACAAGGTTAAAAATGTACTCATCATTGGTGACTCGATCTCCATTGGTTATACTCCATTTGTGGAAAAAGCGCTGGCTCCCGGTGTTTCAATCGCACATAATCCTGGGAATGGCGGTTCCACGGTACGAGGACTGGATAGCATTGAAACCTGGACAGACAAAAGACAGTGGGATGTCATCCTCTTTAATTTTGGATTGCATGACATGGTTTACAAGGATAAGGATAATAAATACGATGTATTGAATGGCAAGATCACTGTTTCGTTGGAGGATTATAAAAAAAATCTGGAAGCCATCGTCGCAAAATTGAGGGAAACAACGGCAAAGCTGATTTTTGTAAATACCACCATGGTCCCTGAAAATGCTGCCGGCAGAAAGATGGAAGATCCTGCGAAATACAATGCAATTGCTTATGAAGTAATGAAGAAAAATGGCATTGAAGTGGTCGACCTGTATACCGCATCTCTGACAATTCATCCCCAGAATTCTCCTCCAAACAATGTGCATTATACGCCGGAAGGATATGAACAACTTGCCAATATTATCGTGAAGGCAATCCGGAAAGCACTTTGATGCATAATGCCTTCAACCGGGAGGCATTTCAGGAAATTATTTAACCGCAAAAGTAATTCAGGGAAGTCACTTGGGATCGAAAAGTAATCTGATAATCAATCAGAACTATCGATCCCAGGTGAAAATTCAGGAGATATTTGCGGTTATTTCATTTTTACCATCCTGTGAACCATTTTATTTTGTTTTAACAGATGTTTCGTGTAATTTCATTCGGATTTTTTTTGACTTCCTGAAGCTCGGATGTAAAATTTAGAATCGAATCGCTTGGATTTATATCCACTTGATAATTAGCATAATAATTTACTAAACACCAAATTTATGAAAACCAGATTTTTCTTTCTTTCTATTTTCCTGTTTGCTTGCCTGATAGGGCAAAGCCAGATTAAAGTTGCTTCTGTTTTGGGTGACAACATGGTTCTTCAGCGGAATGCTGAGGTGAAAATCTGGGGCAAGGCAAAGCCGGGAGAGAAACTGACTGTCAAGGCAGAGTGGGCAGCCACGCAGGTAGGCACCACCTGCAATGAAAAAGGTGACTGGCTGGTTAGAATAAAGACGAAAGAGGCCGGTGGACCCTATTCAATTTCAATTTCTTCCCCAAAAGATAAAGTAACGCTCAAAAATATCCTGCTTGGAGAGGTATGGCTCTGCTCCGGTCAGTCGAACATGGAGATGCCAATGATGGGGTTCGGAGATTCCCCGATCAATGGATCCAATGATTTCCTGTTGGATGCTGACAACGACAACATACGCCTTTTCAAGGTTGCGAGGGCTGTAAGTGCTGTGCCAGTTGATACTTGTACAGGAAAATGGAGTGCAGCGTCAGCAGAAACGGCTTCAGGGTTCAGCGCTGTTGGCTATTTGTACGCCAGATTGCTTCAGCAAAAACTGAAAGTTCCGGTTGGAATAATCTGTTCCAGCTGGGGAGGTTCAGCGATCGAAGCATGGATGAGCCATGAAACAATCCTTCCTTTCGCCGAAGCCTACAAAAGAACCACACAGGAGAAATCGGCTATCCATCAGCGTGCTTCCAATCTTTACAACGGCATGATTTCACCGCTTGTCAATTACGCCATCAAAGGCGCCATCTGGTACCAGGGAGAATCGAATATCGGAAACTACAGGGAATATGCAGCGCTACAGGCAGGCATGGTAGCCAACTGGCGGAAGGATTTCGGAGTGGGAGAGTTCCCCTTCTACTTTGTACAGATCGCACCCTATTGGTACAACAACAGCAAAGCCAACAATTCTGCCTTGCAGCGCGATGAGCAACTAAAGGCAATTTCACTGATTCCGAATAGCGGAATGGCTTGTACCATTGATATCGGTGAAGAAAAGAATATTCATCCTGCCGAAAAATATACTGTTGCCAAACGACTGGCTTTGTGGGCATTTTCAGAGACTTACGGCATGAAAGGTCTCCAATACAAATCCCCGTCCTACCTGAAAATGGATGTGAAGGATACGCTTGCCATTCTCTCTTTCGACAATGTAGCGCTTGGCTTAAGCACATATGGAAAGGAGGTAAATTGCTTCGAGATTGCCGGAGCAGACAGTGTATTCTACCCTGCGAAACTGGCCATCAAGGCCAAACTGGCTAATGTATGGTCGCCGAAAGTGAAGGCTCCTGTTGCTGTACGCTATGGATTCTGCAATTTTCCGAATACAAGCGGCTATTTGTACAATACAGCAGGTTTGCCTGTTCCGTCCTTCAGAACGGATAATTGGAAAAAATGAAATTAGGGACAGGGTTTAGGATAGAATAAAATGTCGCGCAAAGCTCGCAAAGTCACGCAAAGGTATAATTATTCTTCTTT
>CAIUUO010000257.1 GCA_903902325.1 uncultured Bacteroidia bacterium | reverse complement strand
CCGGCAATGATTGCAATGGAAAAGCAGATTGCAGTGACGGCGGTCATCGAAGCGACCCGCTACGAACCTTTACTTTCAAAAGAAGCAACCGAACAAGCCATAATGTCGTTTGAAGCCAATAAAGGCTGGAATGTAAGCCAAGGACAACGGGACGCCATAACTCTCGTGCTGAATGAAAATACCGGACGTTTGGCTATCATACAGGGTGATAGCGGCGCGGGGAAGTCCTCAGCCCTGGCATGCATACAAGATGCTCTGAAAAATATGCCGAATATCGAAGTGCGTGGACTTGGATTCCAGGGTAAAAGTGCCAGCGAGTTGGAGCGCTCATCTGGCATTGTGTCCCAGACGTTGCATTCATTCCTTGCCGAAAAAGATAAGGGCGATGATGGCTCCCGGAAACTGTACGTGGTGGACGAAGCGAGCATGGTCGGTTCCGTGCAACTTGGCAAGCTGATGGAAAAAGCTGAGCAACAGAATGCACAGATAGTCATGGTCGGCGACAGTAAACAGATCTCCTCAATCTCATCCGGCGACATGCATAAAAAATTGCAGTCGTACAACCTGGTAACCACGAGTCGCATGACGGAGGTCAAGCGCCAGAAATATTATGATGCTGATGGCAAACAGCTCCGCCCCGGCAGAGACGACTTGAGCAAGGCAGTCAACTCATACGCCGTGGACATGGCGCAAGACCTCAAGCAGGGGAACTTTACTGCTGCTTTTGAAAAAATGGATTCAGCTGATCAGATAAAAGAATTTTCCGACAGGGATGAACGTCTGGAATATGTAGCGGCGAAATACGTTAACCATGCTGACCAGCAGAACACCGTGGTTCTCACTGCAACCAATCAGGACCGAAAAGACGTCATAGAACAGATCCGCCCGCTCCAGAAGGCAACTGGTCAGATAGGCGCGAAAGATTTTTCCTTCAAAACTCATGACCCGGTGCCCACTAGTGGAATTTTCCGACGACTGGCGTCCAGCTACAGCGAAGGTAATTTTGTTGTACTGGGAAAAGATATCGGCGACCTGAAAGCCGGGTCAATTGTTAAAATCGCTGAAACTGATAACGCTGCCAACAAAATCATCTTCAACTACAAAGACCCTGACAATCAGCTGAAGGTTTCCGACGACAAAAAAGAAACTGTCGAGGCTCTGAAAGCTGGTGGTTCCATGGGTGAAATTTTGCTGAAAGAAAATGGTGCAGCGTTATCTCAGTTTCGCCAGGTCGATACCAGTTTCTCCATTGGTGAGAAAATCATGTTCCAGAAAAATGACAATACCCAGTATGGAAAATCAGCGGGCATTAAGAACGGGGTCCAAGGTTACATCCGGGCAATTGACGAACAGTCAGGTATTGCCAAGATCGAATTGGAAAGCGGCAAGGTCATTGACCAGCAGATGGAAGGAGCATATCTCACTCAGGGTCAGGCACTGAGTATCAATAAGAGCCAGGGCATCAGCTCGGAGCGTGCCATTGTCATGACGCCAGCCGAAGGCGTAGGAGGACTGCTGAATAATAAATCCGGATACACTGCGATGACCCGGCATGAAAAAGAAATTGAAATCGTCACTGATAGCAAAGCTGATCTACTGGAAGCGGTCAGCAGGGAGTTCGATAAAACCTCGACTCTGGATTACATGGACAAGAATGAAATGAAAGAGCTGCAAGACAGAGTGGCGGAGAGCCGGGAAGCGAACTTGCCACCTTCTGAACTGGAAAAGATTGAAGAACGAGTGCTGCAGGCAGACGCAACTGAACCTAACCCGGCAAAGGAAACCAGCATGGAACCGCTCCAAGAAACTGCCAGGGAGCTTGACAAGGATGAAGTACAGCATCCTGAACCCGTTGCTGAAAGTTCTTCAACTGAAAACAGCAAAGCAGCAGATCATACCGAACCCAATTCAGAACAGAATCATGATCATACTGAACGTGACCAGGACCACACTGAAGATAATGACCACGACCGGGATGAAGACGAGCCTGAACTGGAAATGAGTATATCTCGGTAACCGAAAAAATAGTCAGCTCTTCAAACGGTCAGCTCTCACAACGGGTTGGCCGTTTCCTTTTCCGGCAGAAACTTTTTCGAAAACAGGGGTACTGGTTACAGGCAATCAAACCAGTAAAGGAGAACAATCTCATGGCAAAAGCAACTATTGAAGAGCGTAGGCTGAAATTCCTCGCAGAACTGAAAAAGCTGGATCAGGAAGAAAAGGTAGAACGCACAGACCGGCACATTAAGCTTGGGGTGCTATCGGAAAAATACCTGAAAGGTGAGGTTGATATTCACAACTTCATTGATGCAGCAGAAACTGTCACTGGGTGGAAATTTGCTGGAGCACGTCCAGGCAAACGGATTGCCGCAACACAAAGTTCTGCCGAAATTTCCGAATAACCATAGTAACAAAAATGTCGTACCGGCAAGAGGGCTACTGGGAAACTGGCAGCCCTTTTATTTTTGGTTTGTAACCACCTTGATGCACCACAGAAGTTTCTTGGGGTTGACCGCTCTCAATCAATCGGCACTCGTCTTTCAAAAATATGGTCATTGTCTGAAGTTGAATATAAGTGGAGAAAGCAAATTATCCGTTCATTGCCGAAGAATAAAATCAATCAAAAATACGACGTTTAACAGTGGCACGGCACGCAACGAGGTTGCGCTTCTCCCATCCTCCCCCTGAAAAGCCCTTTTCCCCCCAGTAGGTCAATTTCAACGGTAGCAATCACTCAGCTATTCTCCTGTAATCTCAATTTTACGTAATTGTGCGTATTTAGCAGATTTTGTCAGAATTCTCACAGAAAGTTTTCGCAAGACAGGGGTACAGCTCATAGAAGGGAAAATGAACGGAAAGCAGGGGGTAGCACTCATGAAGAAAGCAGCCAGAAAATCACTTCTCAACCACGTCAATATTCGGCTTGATGACCCAACATACTCAAGGATGGTGGAGATTGCCAAAGACAAGGATATTCCGCTCGCGGAGGCAATCAGGATCAGCCTAAGTAGAACTCCGGGTGAACTCCAGAATGAGATACAGTCGCTAAAACTCGAAATGAAAGAGGTTCGGTTCATTTTGAAAGACGTGCTTCCGCAGCTCTCGACCAAGAAAGAGGCTGACGACAGCTTCATGGTAATCGCCCGGATGGTAGAAGCCATTCTCAAAAAGGTTTCCGGCAAATAGAAAAGGGAAGGTGCTCAATGTCAAAGTTAAAGGAATTCGAAGCAAAGGTACTGGGTGTCGATGAATCTATGGATGAAGCGGCATCATTATTTGAAAGTGATTTGTCTGCTTCAATCAGTACGGATCTTCCGCCAGAAGTTGAAGAAGAGCTGACGTCACAGGACTGGGCGGAACAGACCGTCCAGATGCTCGACCAGGCGAAGGTACTGATCACCAAGCGGTTCCGGCAGATTGAAAGTCGCAGTGTCGAGCTACATGAACTGACCAAAGCAGACCACGCCAAAGCGGAAGTGAAAATGCTGGAGCTGATGGAAGTGGAAGCAAAGTTTTATGCTCATATTGATATCGAACTTCCAAACCTCATCCAGCGCAATACTGAAGCGGCAGCGCGAGGAGTTATGAACGCGCAGCTTGAAGTAATTACCGACAGCATCAAGACGATTATCCGCCAGCATATAGCCGACGAACTGAACCCGTCTTTGAAGGCAATCAATGACACGACCGTGAACCTGCGCCTGGCGGCAGCAGATGTTGAGGAAAGGCTTGGCGGCTGGAAACAGTATCTTCGAATGGCTGGGATTGCGGTGGTGGTCGCTGTCGTAATCTTTACCGGATTGAAAATCCAGATGGGTCTGGGCGTTGATGCCCAGTATGGCCGGAAGGCAAAGGCGGCTATCCAGATGCTCGACCCAAAGAATCAGGCAACGATAGAAAGCATTATCAAAACGAAGTAAAGGAGAAAGACCATGGGAGTTCGTAATAGATTATCCGGAACACTGTCACTGCAAAACAGATACGATCAAATATTCGCTGCAATCCGTTTCTGGCGACCATTCATTCTGGCTGGTACCGGTTCGGTATATTTCGGCGGACTGTATTACCTCTTTGAGAAAAAGTACGGCATGGACGCTACTATTTTCTATGCGAAGTATCAAGCCAACAGCCTTTTTCAGGTGTCCAATGAACTTGTGAAATATGGCGATCACAATCCGGTATTTCATGATGCTTCTTACGATTTGGCGAGGTATCTTTCACCGGCACAGGAAATTTCCACCTTTGAAAGCAAAGGCGGGTCGGATACGGAGCTGGTCAATCTTATCCACCATTTCGGACATGATCTTACCGTTACACACCTGTCCGCTGCATTGTCATTCATTGCGTTCTGCGGATTCGCTTTTGCAATTGCACGGTGGGAAGCAAGACGCCAGACAGAGGACAAGTACATTCGTGGCTCAAAAATGTTTCCTCCGAAACTGTTAAGCAAAATTCTGCAAAAAGAATTTGGCAGCGGAACAATTAAAATAGGAAAGCTGACGATTGGTAAGCGGCAAGAAAACCTCAGCATGTTCATCTGTGGTAAGCCGCAGATGGGAAAAACTCAGTTATTCAACAGCATACTGACCGAGATCATGCGCCGCCACGAGAAGGCGATTGTCTTCTGCGCTAAAAAAGAGGACTTCGT
>CAIUUO010000256.1 GCA_903902325.1 uncultured Bacteroidia bacterium | reverse complement strand
TATGATCTTATAATATTTGATGCAAAGCATTTCACTATGAATTTTCCTACAATAAAGGATAGCGATGAGAGTTCAAGGGGTATTATGTTCGAAAATGAACCCGAACTTGCGGAGGATTTAGTTAATTGGTACGATAATTTTGTAAAAGACGATATCGAAAATTTTGAAAATTGTAAGAAAAGGTACATGAGTAAATCTTAAAATCCACAATTATCATTTTGAATACTAACCAATCGAAAGTTTTAAATGATGATGGAGTTATATTGATGCCATTTTCATCCAAAACATTATCTATGGTTTAGTAATATCTGCCTCTTAAATCTTTCTTTTGATTTCCTACTTTTGAGCCTGTTTGTATGTATAATTGTATGTACAAAAAAAGAGTTGCAAGATTTTAAACTTGCAACTCTTTGATTTTCAGTGGAGAATATCGGAATCGAACCGATGACCTTTTGACTGCCAGTCAAACGCTCTAGCCAACTGAGCTAATCCCCCATTGAGTCGGCAAATATAAAAAAATATTTCAATGTCTGAAGCAGAATCGAAGAGAATTTGCAGAATTATAGAATGGGCAGAAAACCTTAATAGTGTGTCTGGCAAATCCTATCCATCCGTGAAGAATTACTCCCACTGGAAAGCCAGGTACATGCACTGTTTATCGCCGGTATTGCGGATGGCATGCGGGATGTTTGAGCCCAGGAAATAGACATCTCCGGGTTGGCCCTGGTATTTCCCGTTTCCGATTTCCATTTCGGTGGCGCCCTCCATCATGATGATAATTTCATCCGGTATATGGGTATGCGCTGCATGGCTCTGTATGCCTGTGTTCAGGGTGGTGGCGTGCATTTCGATCCTTTCGGACATGGCCGATTTCCGGTCGAAGAACTTGCGGACTCCGCCCTTGTCGTGGGGGGTAAACTTGATGCCTGACCAGTCCAGAAGCACCGAACCGCCTGCATTCTTCCCGCGAAGGAGATCGACCGGGTGGTCCAGTTTGTAGTGGATCAGGTAATAGGTGGAATTCGATTTTCCGGCATTTTCGAGCAAATACGCCTCCTGTGGCATGATCAACGCCACGCTTCCGGCGGCCATGGTCTTGCTGGCATCGCCGACTGTCACCATCAGTTCTCCTTCCCGGATAAAAACAATCTCCTCATAGCCGGAAAAATTCCGTTTCACCTGCCGGGATTTTCCGGATGCCAGGGTGTTGGCGACGATTTCGAATTTTGCATGGTGCGAGGTCTCTCCCGCAATCAGTTCCCGTTTCTCACCGGTGGCCGTCTTTTCGACTTTGGATTTGGAGAAACCGTAGACCCCGGATTCGATGGTTTTTGAATTTACTTCCTCTGCGAAAATACCGAGAAGGCCTAAAACAAGGAGGATTATCTTCATGTGGTTTGTTATTTTATTGAAGCATGTTAACCTGCTAAAAGTAGTGAATGTATTCGTAACCTGAATACTTTGAAAAAAAGGTTCACGCAAAGATCGCAAAGAAAAAAGGGGGATATTGAATGGTATTTATTTGTTCAAATGGATGGCAAATCTGCACCAGCCTTAGAGCAAGTAAAAACGCAAAGAATTCCGCTTCGAACTTTGCGTTCTCTGCGGTTTCCTTTGCGTTCCTTGCGGGATATATGGATGTTGGGAAAGTGGGAGGCAGGCTTGTGGAATGCCGGCACTTTGGCCCATCCACACCTGCGGGGGGGCTTTTACAAACTGGCTGTTGCTGTTTTCATGTCAGGCTGGTAAGGAATCCTCCATGCCAGGTTGTCCTTGCCGGTTCCGTTTGACAGGATTACCTGTCCGTTTGCTGCAATGTAAACACAGGTCTCTTGACGGAAGACTTCCGGGTACGAGGCAGACATTGAAACAGCCTGCGGTTTTTGGGCGGGTTTAGCCGCGGTTCCGGTCATCCCTGCCATGTTTGAAAACATCATTACAAGGGCATACGCGAGGGCAGGGATCAGATTAACTTGGAGTCTCATGTTGATTAAATTATTAAACATGATCAAAATTAACTCCAGCCTGTCCCTCCTGAAATAAATAATCGGCTAATGGGTGCTTTTTGGGGGGTGAACGGGGAAAAATTGGTTCCGAACCGCATGCATCCGGAGGTTTACCGGTAAACCCCTGGTTGGCTTACCAGGAAAGTTGGTTGTAAGTATGAAAAATTTCAAATGAGGTAGGTGCCCGCAACAAAGACGGTTGTAAAAAAGTCCATAAAATCAGGTCCCTCTTTTCTTCCAATTCAAATACCCATGATTTCGGAATCACCAACCGAGCTGATTATAACCTCAGGGGTATTGGCTTCGCCGATCTTCGATTCCATCTGGCAAATAAAAATCAAATTATAAACAGATGAAATGTAGTTTTTAATTGGGGGATTATCTTTCTTTTATCCTATTCTTTAAATCCATTTGCCCATGCAGAATTCTTGTAATCTCTATTTCATTCTCTTCCATTCTGCGGTAAAAAATGATATGCCGACCCGCTTTGAACCCCAATAAATCAGGGGTTATATCCGAGTAATTATTTCCTAAAGCAGGTTTTGCTGCAAGTTCACTGCAATTATCCAAAATCAGCTGATAATAGATGTCTGCTTGATTTTCAGACCATTTATCAAAAGTATAATTCCAAATTTGCGTTAAATCCTCAACCGCTTTTTTGGTTAATTTATACCTTGCCATTTAATTTTCTTTTGGCTTTCAGTCTTTCCAAATGTGACTCAGGATTGAAATCATTGGCAATTCCGCTTTCTATCCCTTCCTGAATGGCTGCTCTTAAAGCAATCATTTTATTTTCCTCCTCTTCCAAAAGCCGTAATCCTGCCCTAACTACTTCACTGGCATTTTTATACCGACCGGCGGATATGCTGCTTTGAATAAAATTGTCAAAATAATCACCTATAGATATGGAAGTGTTCCGATTCATAACATTTCAATTTTTTCCAAAGTTACCTAAAATTGGTATAATCATCAAGAGGTTCTCCGTTTTTATTCTCCCACGGAACGATGTTTGGTGCGTTGAAATGCATCACCTATTCTCAAATTTCATTTCAATCACCTGCTTTTTAAGGAGAAACTGTTTTCTATTTTGAAAATTAATAGGCCAGAGGCATCCTATTTGGGGAGGAAGCAAATGTTTGATGGACCTTTTCGTCCCGGACGAGTAATGTCATTAAGTTAAGGATGCTGATTATCTTACCCGTGGTGTCCTTCGTGTAAAACTTCGTGTCCTTTGTGGTAAAAAAATAATATTTTACCACAAAGGACACGAAGGAAGGCACCAAGGACTCAAAGTAATACGTTAACTCAATCATTGCCCTACCGCGATTAAAAAACTAAATTTGAACAGTTTCTGAATGTAAAAAACAAAGTACAACAAATGCACAACATGAAAAGGAATTTCCTGGCAATGATCCTTGCCCTTCTGGCGGTCACCTTCGTTTCGGCCCAAAAAAAACAAAAGGACGATTCAGGATCCTATTTGAACAAGCGATGGGTAGAGGTGGCTACCAGGATGCCTACCCAATGGTATGGCTCTGAAGAGGCAAAGCTGGTTGCCGAAAATTTGCTCATCAGTCAAAAGGAGACAGGCGGATGGGCAAAAAATAAGCCTTACCATCTTCCGTATTCCGACTCCCTGAAAACAGTTTATCTCTGTACAAAAAATGAAAAAGGGGGAACCTTTGACAACGGTTCAACCATCACCGAATTGAGGTTTTTGGCCAAAGTATATGCCCATTTCAAAGACTCGCGGTACAAACAGGCCTTCGAAAAAGGGGTGGACTACATTCTTTCCGCACAATATGAAAATGGCGGATGGCCCCAGTACTTTCCTGTGAAGGATGCCCGGGATGAAATTCTCCTGGATAAAACCGTCCCTTATTCGATGCACATCACCTTCAACGACGATGCCATGGTGAATGTGATGGTCCTTCTCCGGGGAATCTACTCGGACGATACTGAATTTGCTCCGTTAAAAATGGATGAAGCCACCAGGGGAAAGGCAAAAAAAGCGTTTGACAAGGGCGTTGATTGTATCCTGAAAGCCCAGATCCGGGTGGATGGCAAACCTGCGGTATGGTGCGCCCAGCACCACGAAACAACCCTCGCCCCGGCCAACGCACGTGCCTACGAACTGGCCTCGTTCAGTGGCTCCGAATCGGTGGGGATCATCGACTTGCTGATGGACATCGACCATCCGTCGAAAGATATCATTGCGGCTGTAAATGGCGCAGTGAAATGGCTTGTTGACCATAAAATTGAAGGGATAAAAATTGGATACGAAACGGATCAGCAGGGCAACCGGAACAAGATCGTGGTGAGCGACAAAAATGCAACTCCTCTTTGGGCGCGTTTTTATGATCTGGAAACCGGGAAACCATTTTTCTGCAGCCGGGATGGCATCAAAAGGAATTCGATGGCCGAAATAAGCTACGAAAGGAGAAACGGTTACAGCTGGTATACCGACGCCCCGGCAAAGGTGATGAAGCAATATCCCGGATGGCAGAAGAAGTGGTCGCCGGACAGCAACGCGCTCAAACAATGAGATGCCACCTGATCAATGATTCACCAGAGTACAAACAATTCAAATAACTACAAAATGAAAAAATTCCTGATGGGGTTAGTTTTAATGACGACAACCATGGTCCTGAATGCACAGGAACCCGTCGTGCTGGATCTTTGGCCCAAGGGCGCCCCCAACAGCAACGGGCTGACAGGCGAAGAACAACTGCTCGAAAACGGCCGTGTTGCCAATGTGACAAAGCCAACCTTGACGGTCTATCCGGCCATAAAAAGGAATGGGATGGCCGTAATAGCTTGCCCCGGCGGGGGATATGTCCGGCTGGCCATGAATCACGAGGGCCACGACATGGCCGCCTGGTTCAACGGGCAGGGCATTACTTATGCCGTGCTGAAATACCGGATGCCTAACGGACATTTCGAAGCTCCGCTGAGTGATGTGCAACAGGCCATCCGCATCATGAGGCAGCATGCCGCCGAATGGGGACTGGCCCCTGACAAGGTGGGCATCATGGGGGCATCTGCCGGCGGACACCTGGCATCGGCTGCCGCCACGCACTACACCTCCGGCGAAGACCGTCCTGATTTCCAGATATTGTTTTATCCGCTCATCTTTCTGACAAAGGTTGTCGGAAAAACCATGTTTGGCAACGATGCCACGGATGAAATGCTGAATAAATATTCCAGCGACCTGCAGGTAACGCCGAAAACCCCTCCGGCAATAATCTTCCAGTCGGGTGATGACCATACGGTGGATCCCGAACACTCCCTCCGGTACTTCAAGGCACTGATCGCCAACAAGGTTCCGGCCTCGCTCCACATTTATCCCGAAGGTGGCCACGGCTGGGGATACAAGGAAAGCTTTACCTACAAACGTGAGTGGACCGGCGAACTGGAAAAATGGCTGAGGGAAATCAATCAAAGTCGGAATCAGAATTGACCAGAATTGACCAGAATTGACCAGAATTTGCAGAATTATAGAATTGACAGAATTGAATGAATGAGGGAGGAAGTTAGTGGATTGAGGGAGTGGTTTGGTATTTTGGGTTGAAGATTAGTTTGTACTGGAGGCTGATGGCGCCGAAATTGATGAGCAGGCCACGGGCAAAATCATTGGCTACCACATAATTTTTGGCCTGGGTCAGATGCACATGTTTCCTATAAATTTCAACTACTGATTATTATTTTGTAAATTTGTGAAATATGAAAACAATGACTGAAAAGAAATTTGATACTGTCAACTTCTTCCGTGCGATTAAAGAAAAATTGGCAGCAAAAATGGCAGGCATGACTTTAGAGGAGCAACGCGAATTTTTGAAACAAGTTAGAGAAGGCAAGATTAAAATTGCTTGAGTAAAATACGTATGCTAACGAATGTCAAACGCCATGCTGGGTCAGTTGTTTTCCTAAATCTATCTTGCAGGAAACACAAACCGAACAATATCCAAAAATAGTCAAAACCCGCCCGGCACTTGGCGTCAACCGGTAGTTACGGGTGATGGACTTACCAGGAAACCCGGATCATCGTATTCCGATTTGAAGTCCATTGTGCCATACATGTTGGAGGATGAATTATGGTAATTGATACCAATGCAGCATTAAAACTCATCAATAAATACTTTCCAAAATGAAAACTAAAATAAAAGAACTTGATGTGGACTTTATTGGTGGACAAGACTCTATGACCAAGGAAGAAGAACAAGTAATCAGCGAATTTATAAAAGGATGGAAATTGCTGACAGCGAAGAAAATGTTCGAAAAACTAAAACATCACAACAGAAAAAGGTAATTGCATAATCCTGCTACTTACCAATGCATCAACCGCAGAACTCTTGTGCTTTCCATTGGTTGAGCTTTTGCTGATTTTGCATTACAAAGTCAATATCCGAATCATTCCAGACCGAAACCTTTAGTATTCTCTTCTTGTAGGCAGATTTAACAGGTCTCTTTGATTTAATCTCCTTTGCAAGCAAAAAGTCCATAAAATCAAGTACCTCTTTCCTTCCGGAAGGATCCAACAAGTTATATTTCAAAATTAAATCAGTCATAGCCTCTGTTTTCACAAATTTTATCAATCTGTAAACAAAAAACAGTTTTGAGCAGAATTGACAGAATTAACAGAATGGGGAAGGTTTGTGGGTTGCTGGAGAGGTTTGGCATTTGGAGTTGAAGATGAGAATTTACAGAATTGACAAGTCATATGCGTCCCTCAATTTCTCCACACATCTCATTCTGCTAATTCTTTAATTCTGAAAATTCTGATCCCGCCATAAAAAGCCACAACATGAGCAGGATCCGCCGACTGGCGGACACCAAGCCCGAAATGGTTGTGCGGAGGTTCCTGTTTAAAAACGGATTTGGATAGCGGTTGCATGCGAGGGACTTACCAGAAAGGCCGGATCACTATTTTTAAATTTGAGGTCTGTAGAACTGTTTGAAACGAGCTAACCCTAAACTCTTTTTTTCAAAATTTTCAGGTCCCGGCCAAAATGAAGTATGCCAACAATTTGGATCTCCCGGGTCTCGGAACTTATAGTGTAATACATCACCTATTCTCAAACTTCTGCTGAACTTCAGACCAGGGCTTAAAATTGGCCTCCCCTGCAGCTATCTTTTGGATCCTCTCGTCAAGAATTTTTTTATGTGTTTCGGGAAATTCCCCTATTGATTGCTCTTCCGCAATATCATCCCACAAGGATTGAACCACTTCCATCTTATCTTCTACAGATAATTTATGCAACTCAGTCATTTGAGAATTTGTCATTACCTTACCTTTTTAACAAAGATAAACTATTGCAATAAGAAAGTCAAATATAGTCTGAATCAGAATTGACCAGAATTTTCAGAATTGGAGAATTAACAGAATGGGGAAGGTTTGTGGGTTGCTGGAGAGGTTTGGCATTTGGGGTTGAAGATGAGAATTTTCAGAATTGACAAGTCATACGCGTTCCTCAATTTCTCCACACATCTCATTCTGCTAATTCTTTAATTCTGAAAATTCTTATCCCGCCGTAAGAAGCTACAACATGAGCAGGATCCGCCAGCTGGCGGACACCAAGCCCGAGATGATTGTGCGAAGGTTCCTGTTTAAAAACGGATTCCGGTACAGGTTGCATGTGAAAGACCTGCCGGGAAAGCCGGATATCGTAATTCCCAAATACAAAACCGCCATTTTTGTAAACCATTGCATTTTGCATTACCACATTGGCTGTTTTTTGGGTTTTGTCTTAAATCCTTTTTGAAACTTGTCTTGATTTTTTTCATACTTTTGAGATATGAACTTGATTGAAAGCAACATTGAGAATATTCGCGATTTGTGCAAGTTGCACAAGGTCAAACGACTGTTCGTTTTTGGCTCTGTCTTATCCGACAGATTCAAGAAAGAGAGTGATATTGACTTGATCGTAGATTTTCAGGGAGTTGATTTGTATGATTATGCTGACAATTATTTTGATTTTAAACAATCCCTGCAAAATCTTCTGAAAAGGGAGATAGATCTTTTGGAGGACAAGGCGATCAAGAACCCCTACCTCAGACAATCCATTGATTCCAGTAAATTGCAGCTTTATGGACAATGAAATTAAAACCTGGTTGTTCGATATCTTGCAATCTGTCACCGAAGTAGAAAGTTATTTCGAAGGAAGGCCTAAGATCTTTGAGGAATACATCAAGGATATCAAAACCAAAAGAGCCGTAGAAAGAGATATCGAAATTATTGGCGAAGCAGCCAACAGGATACTAAAAAAGGACGGAAATTTCAAAATAGAGAACGTTCAAAGAATCATTGGTGCACGAAATCGGATTGCCCATGGTTATGATAAAATCTCAGATGATCTGATTTGGAGTATTGTTATCAATCATTTGCCCAAATTGAAAGAAGAAATTTCAATATTGCTTGAACAATAAGCCCCCTCTTTCAAATTTACAAATCGCACCCAAATTACCATTTTAATTCTGCCAATTCTATAATTCTGCTAATTCTGATCCTGATTCAGACAATGACCGACGTCCACGAACCCGCCGTAAGAAGCTACAACATGAGCAGGATCCGCAGCAAGGACACCAAGCCCGAGATGATCGTGCGGAGGTTCCTGTTTAAAAACGGATTCCGTTACCGGTTGCATGTAAAAGACCTACCGGGAAAACCGGATATTGTACTTCCGAAATAAAAGACCGTTATTTTCGTGAATGGATGCTTTTTGAAATATTAATCCCTTGGAAAATTTTATATGTTTTTCCCATTTGTCACATAAGTAAACATATAATTCTAAGAATTATTTTTATATTGTACCATCCAACTGACTTAATATATTTCAGGTTTGAGGTCCTAAATAATATAGATTAAATGAAAAACATAGAGGTTGTAGCAGCAATAATATTTTCTGAAAACAAAATTTTATGCGTACAGAGAAACCTAAATAAATACGATTATATTTCCTTAAAATTCGAATTCCCTGGTGGAAAAATAGAAGAAGGAGAATCAAAAGAACAAGCATTGAAGAGGGAAATCTTGGAAGAACTAAATATGGATATTATTATTACAAAAAGTTTTCTAACAGTTTATCACAAATACCCTGATTTTCATTTAACAATGCATAGTTATATTTGTTTGTGTAAAGAAACAACCATGATACTAAGGGAGCATGTAGACTTTAAATGGCTAACAATAGATAAACTTCAAACTCTGATTTGGGCAGCAGCTGATATTCCAATCGTAGAAAAACTACAAATAAATGGATAAGTCATTACTTGAAGAATTTGAAAAGAGTTTGCAAACGGGTTTTATTGATAAGACATCCATTTCCGAAATTTTATACCAACCAGAGTTATTGGTTAATCGGAAAAGGCCTCCGAAAAAAGTATTAACTACGATTATTCAAGAATTAATTAATTGTGAGGAATTTTTTATTTCGGTTGCTTTTGTAACCACAGATGGGGTTGCAACTTTAATCAATAGTTTAAAGATACTGGAAGAAAAAGGGATTAAGGGGAAAATATTGGTGTCACAATACCTAAACTTTACACAGCCAGAAGCATTAAAAAGGTTAGCTAAGTTTAAAAATATTGAACTGAAAATCGCCACTAAAGAAAATTCACATTCCAAAGGATACATTTTTAAAACGTCCGGCTATTACAATTTAATTATAGGTAGCAGTAACCTCACAGCATCGGCCTTGGCGACCAACAAGGAATGGAATCTAAAAGTGAGTGGATTGCAATCTAGTGCAATTGTAGAAAAAGTATTAGGGGAATTTAAATTTGATTTTGCTCAAGCAATCGATGTAACACCTGATTTCATTGCCACATATGCGCTAATTTATGAGAAACAACTTCTTTTTTATCACCAAGCTAAACATGTTGACTTAGAGGGAGGTGATTCCGAAATTGTTCCTAATTCAATGCAGATTGAGGCATTGAAAAATCTTTCAGTGCTAAGAGCAAACAAAAAAAACAAGGCCTTGTTAATTTCTGCCACTGGGACAGGAAAAACCTATTTATCTGCTTTTGATGCAAAAGTATTTAAGCCAAATAAATTATTATTTGTAGTTCATCGATTAAACATTGCCCAGAAATCGATGGAGTCTTTTAAAAGAATTTTCGGAAATGAAAAGACAATGGGTTTATATTCGGGAAATTCACGGGAATTAGAAAATGATTTTATTTTCTCCACTGTTCAAACCATTTCTAAACAAATTCACTTAGACCAATTTGAGAGAAATCAGTTCGATTACATCATTATTGATGAGACACACCGTGCAGGTGCAGACTCATATCAAAGATTAATTGAATATTTTGAACCTCGCTTCTTATTAGGGATGACAGCCACTCCAGAAAGAACAGATGGCAATGACATCTTTAGTCTGTTCGACCATAATATTGCTTATGAAATAAGATTGAATAGAGCGATGGAAGAGGATATGCTTTGCCAATTCCATTATTATGGCGTAACCGATTTAATCGTTGAAAATACGGTACTAGAAAATACTAGAAATTTTAAACTTATTACGGCAAAAGAGAGAGTTGATAGGATAATTAGTAGCGCTGATTTTTATGGAAGTGACAATGGGATTACTAGAGGATTAGTTTTTTGTTCTCGGAACGAAGAAGCTAAAGAATTGTCTAATATGTTTAATCAGCGGGGATATAAAACGATAGCTCTTTCTGCTGAGAATGCTGAGAAAGAGAGAGTTGATGCTATAGATAAATTGGAATCTGATGATTTACAAAATAGGATAGATTATATATTCACTGTTGACATTTTTAATGAAGGAGTGGATATTCCAAGGATTAATCAGATTTTAATGATTAGGCCTACCGATTCAGCTATAATATTCATTCAACAGTTGGGAAGAGGATTAAGAAAATGCGAAGGCAAAGGATATTTAACTATTGTCGATTATATTGGGAATTATAAGAACAATTATCTTATACCAATAGCACTTTATGGTGATACATCATACAATAAGGATACATTACGCAAATTGCTTTCTGAAGGAAGCAGAATGATTCCAGGTGCATCGACAATCAATTTTGATGAAATTACCAAAGAAAGAATATTCCAATCTATTGATTCAGCCAACATGCAGTTGCTTGCTGATTTGAAAAACGATTACAATCTTTTAAAATATAAGTTAGGCCGAACTCCTATGATGATGGATTTCCCGGAACATGGTTCAAGAGATCCATTCTTATACGTTAATTATGACAATTCCTATTTCAATTTTGTAAGAAGAGTAGATAAAGATTTCACTATTATTTTATCGGAAATGTCAATTAAGTTGTTAGAGCTATTTTCTAAAGAAATAAATAATTCTAAAAGAGTAGAGGAGAGTATTATTCTCAAAGAATTGATTGGAAATGGCACTTTTAACTCTAAACAATTAGCCTCATGTCTTCAGGAAAATTATGGGTACAGCATAGTTGAAGAAACTATCATTTCTTGTGTTTCGAAT
>CAIUUO010000255.1 GCA_903902325.1 uncultured Bacteroidia bacterium | reverse complement strand
TGTTTCAGATCTTGAAAATTCGGCCATTTATGGGGCTGCTGCCTTGCAAATGATCAAGGAGTGATTAATTGCGGATTAAAGATTACAAATTATAAATTAAAAATTGTAAAAAAATCAGAATGTTAAACGAGGTAATCTGGATCTAAAACCTAATTTGTAATCTATAATTTGTAATTTGTAATTAATTTATCATCAATATTTCAATATATCAGAATCTTATGAAGCGTAACTATTACATTGTATTCCTGGTTTTTATCGTCTTCTTTGTTATCTCATTTCTGACGAATATTCTTGGAGCCATTCTGCCGGTGGCAAAAGATGATTTTCATGCCAGCAATACGATGGCCGCATTTTTACCGCTGTTTTTCTTTATTGCCTACGGTGTGATGTCTATTCCGGCGGGGTTGATGACTGAGCGATTCAAGGAGAAAAAAGTGATGATGATGGCCTTTATTTCGGCCTTTATTGGAGCGCTGGTTTTTGGATTGGTTCCTAAATTTGGCGTGATGCTGGGATCACTATTTTTCATTGGATCGGGAATGGCCATTCTCCAGGTAGCGATTAATCCTCTGTTGCGCGTTTCAGGGGGCGAAGAGCATTTTGCCTTTAATTCGGTGATGGCTCAGCTTTTTTTCGGTGGTGCCTCATTTCTAAGTCCGATGCTCTACACCTACCTCGTTGGAGAACTTGGTCCGCAAGGGACACCCAACAGTATTGTGAAATTACTTGGTACGCTTGTTCCTGCAAATCTTACATGGATTTCGATTTACTGGGTTTTTGCAGCAATTGCTTTTGTTATGATTTTTGTCGTGGCATTCTCAAAGTTTCCAAAAGTAGAATTGAATGATGAGGAAAAGACCGGCGACTGGGCTTCCATCGTGCATCTGCTAAAGAACAAAACAGTAATCATGTTCTTTTTTGGAATATTTGCCTATGTCGGAACGGAACAGGGCGTAGCCAACTGGATTTCCGAGTTCCTGAGAACCTACCATGGATTACGTCCCGAAGTAGAGGGTGCCCAGGCCGTTCAATGGTACTGGGGACTTATGACCATTGGATGTATCCTTGGCCTTGGCTTGTTAAAACTTATTGATAGTAAGATCGTTATTCGAATTTTCATCCTTGGATCTATGACTTGTCTGGCCACAGCTCTCTTTACCGCAGATCCGATGGTTTCTTTCTATGCCTTTATTGCCATGGGATTCTGCGCCTCAGTCATGTGGTCGATCGTATTTTCATTGGGAATGAATTCTATAGCAGAACATCATGGTTCCTTTTCGGGGATTCTTTGTTCAGGAATCATGGGCGGAGCTGTCACACCTTTGATTGTTGGGTTTTTAGCCGACCATTTCGGATTGAGAACAGGGATGCTTTTCAATTATGTGACCCTTTCGTACCTGTTGTTCCTCTCTTTCTGGGCAAAACCCCTGATTGCCAATCAGACAATCTTTAATAAAATGAAAAGTGAAAAGTGAAAAATGAAAAGTGAAAAATGGAATAACCTTATGTAATCAGAGTTTCAATAATTCCAAAGCCAATGATTCAGGACGGTTTGGAAATAATGCATGCAAAAAATGGGAGTCGAACAACTCCCATTTTTTATTTATAACTTTTCATTTTTCACTTAAAACAAATTATTTATCAAAGCCCTTTCCTCGCTAATAGGGAATTGGGCATCCATCGCAAACTGAGGCCTTCTCTTGATCCATTGACCTCTTGTAAAATCTGGAAAATCAACGGATGAACCTCCTCTCGCTACTGACATTTCTGACAAAGCCGAAACGGCGCTCCAGGCAGCTGCATCATAGGCATCGATCGGAACGGGTTTCTTTCCGCGCACGGCATCAAAGAAATCGTTCAACATGATAAAGTCCATGCCTCCGTGACCTGCACCTTCAGCCTGTGCTCCTTTGGCTCTCCACAACTGGTGGTCATATTTTTTTAGCCAGCTTTCGGCAGGATCCCAAACGTGAGGCTTGCTTTGTCCTTCCACATAAATCTCTTCGGCAGGATCTTTCCAGTCGCCACCGCCTTCGCCTCGCCAAAGCCCGTTAGTACCCTGGACGCGGAATCCGAGGGAGTAGGGGCGTGGCAGATTGGTATCATGGGTGACAATGATGGTCTCACCGTTGGCACATTTGATCATGGTTGTGACGATGTCACCCAGATTAAACGGAACATCCCTCAGAATACTGTCCTTTGCAGCATGATCCTTAACAAAATCATGCAATCCGCGGGATTTGGTCGCCATGGCCGACAAGGTCAGGAAGCGGTTGCCGCGATTGATGTCAAGATACATTCCAACAGGCCCGAGTCCATGCGTTGGATACAAATCACCATTCCTCCGCACCGAATGCAATCCCCTCCACTGGGCCTCAGAATGAGCTTCCTTGCCAATTTTAAGATCGTCTTTCAGTAAATCGAATTTAACACTTCTAAGGTCATGTTCATATCCGCATCTGCAATGGAGCAGTTCGCCAAACAGATTTGTTCGCACCATGTTGAGAATGGCCATAACATCGCGCCGATAGCAGACATTCTCCATAATCATCAACTGTTTCCCTGTCTGTTCATGCACATTTACAAGGTCCCAGCACTCTTCCAATGAATTGGCTGCCGAAACTTCCACGCCGGTATAGGGAACACCGGCTTTCATCGAAGCAATCGCCATAGGAACATGCCATTCCCATGGGGTGGCAATGATAACAGCATCCAGTTTTTCGCTGCTAAGCATCTCTTCGAAAGCATGGTCGTGACCTGTGTAAATTCTGGGTTCCTTCATGCCGTTTTTAGCAACAATCTGCTTCGCTTTGCCAAGATTTTCAGCGTTGATATCGCAGATGGAGACGATTTCAATCCCGCCAACGGTGATGGAATCGTGCACGTGCCCTTGTCCACGGCCGCCTACCCCAATGAATCCAACCCGCACGATACTTTCATCCCGAGGGGGTGTTTTAGCCATTTTTTCCTTTTTCTGGGCGAAAAGATCGTTCCCAATCACGGACATGCCGGTAAGGCCAACTCCTGCCATACTGCCCTGTCTGATAAATGTTCTTCGATTTGTACTCATAAGTTTGATTTGAAATTGTGTATGTTGAATTGCTGATATTTCCGGAAAAAACAAAATTGAACATTTGCTTCCTAAAAAAACATAAATTTGGTCACTTTTAATTTAAATTTTTACATATGATTCAAAAAAGTTTTTTGTGCAGGCAAAAAACGGCAATCACGTTCAAAAAATGGGGCAGGAAAGGTTATTCAATCTTTTCAAGCATGCATAAAGTCGTACGAATAGGTACACTTAGTGTATCTTACTTAATTTTTGCAACCCCAGCCAATGCTGAACGTCCAATGCTTGTAGCTTCCAATGATACCATTGAGCCTACTGAACAAGTAGACATGGAGGAAGTTATTGTCACTGCACAACGCGTACCGGTCACCTTTTCGGAGGCTGCACGCATAGTTCAGGTTATTTCGAAGGAAGAACTTGCCAGTGCACCCGTTCACGACCTCCAGGACCTGCTAAAATTCGCATCCAACGTGGATGTCAGGCAGCGTGGAAACAATGGTGTACAATCTGATATCAGCATCCGTGGCAGCTCCTTCGACCAGGTACTCATCCTTCTTAACGGGATTCCGCTCAATGATCCCCAAACAGGTCACCATAACCTCAATTTGCCTGTCAGTTTTGATGCAATTGACCGCATTGAAATACTGGAAGGCCCTGCTTCCAGGCTTTATGGCCCAAATGCCTTCAGTGGAGCCATCAACATCATTACCGGAAAAAATGTAAATCCAAATATTACCGGTAGAATCAGTGGCGGACAATACGGTTATTTCGATGCAGGCACTTCAGCCGTATTCAGAACAGGAAAGCTGCACAATACAATTTCAGCTGATTACAAAATGGCTGACGGAGCACTCCCCAACACAGATTTTAAAATTGGAAATGCCTTTTACCAGGGTATCCTGTCTTATCCTACCGGGAAAATGGAATTCCAGGGTGGATACACGGATCGGGGATTCGGAGCAAATGATTTTTACACCCCTGCGTATCCCAATCAATATGAGCGAATTAAGACAGCTTTTGCTTCAGTAAAGGCGATAGATCAGGGCACGATCCATTTTTCACCCTCCTTCTATTGGAGAAGAAACCAGGATCGCTTTGAACTTTTTAGGGATAATATAGGTGCGCCTTCCTGGTATAAAATGCACAATTACCACCTGACAGATACATACGGGACCAATTTAAGCGGATGGGTCAATACTGCCATTGGAAAGCTGGCATTTGGTACCGATTTCAGGAGTGAGAACATCTGGAGTACGGTATTGGGAAAAACGATGAACATACCAACAAATGCTCCGGGTGAATCCGGAATCCAGTTTAACCATAGTGACAGCAGGTCAGACTTGAGCCTTTTTGGCGAATATTCTAATCATTTCGGCACAGTTGATGTTTCTATGGGATTGATGGCTAACTGGAACTCAGCCTTGGGAAGGAATTGGAAAATCTATCCTGGATTGGATCTTGGCTGGCAAATTTCAGAACCGCTAAAATTCTATGCTTCAGTCAATAAATCTCTCAGGATGCCCACATTTACAGATCTTTACTACAACAGTGCAACAAATATTGGTAATGCAGACCTTTTGTCTGAAGAGGCTGTTTCCGTTGAGATGGGGTTGAAATACGGCAACGACTGGCTCACTTCGCACTTTGCTGTATTTGATAGATGGGGTAAAAATATGATTGACTGGGTCAGACAACCCAATGAAACCATCTGGTACGCGAAAAATCTGACCAACCTGAATACAAAAGGATTGGAATTTTCTGTAAGTATCAATCCTTCAAAGCTCTTCGCTCGGGATATTTTCATTCAATCTCTCGATCTGTCATACGGATATTTAACAGAGGACAAGGAATCCGGAGCTTACATCTCCAAGTATTTACTTGATTATCTGAAACACAAAATTGATATTCGACTAACACACGGCATTTGCAGAAATCTTAGTGCAAGCTGGTTAATCTCTTACCAGGACCGTAACGGGACCTATACCTTGTGGGACGGGAATAAATATGGAAATGAAGTCGATTATACCCCAATCTGGCTGGTTGACACAAGAATCAATTGGGTCAAAAATTCTGTCAATTTATTTATTGAAGCATCCAATCTGCTGAACAAGACTTATTTTGACTATGGAAATGTGGAGCAACCGGGTATTTGGGCTAAGGCGGGAATTGTCGTAAAACTCGGATTATAACCTATTTAACATTTAACAATCTTTAAGTTCCATTGATTCGACTTAACTAAATACTGTTGCATATTTGTAGTCTAGGAGTTAAGGATTTTTTTCATAGTTTTTGGTTAATTGGAATGAGCCGTCCCGATCCCCCCGTCGAGACGGCTTTTTTTTGTATTGGTTGGATCTTCGGGATTATTGGATTATAATTTACTATCAATCAGCCTAACCAATTCACTAAAATGTCCGTCCTCGAAACCTTCACTCATGAATATTATTTTCCCTTCTTCATCCAGCAAAAAACTTCTCGGAATATTCTGACTGGCGAATAAATCAAAAATGGCCCTTTTGGGATCCGGATAGAATGGGAAAGTAAATCCATTGTCTTTCTTAAACTTTTCAACTTCGCTCCAGGTATGTTCGCGACCAAGTGTCAGCATGGCAAATTTAGGATTGGACTGGTGCTTAATCCAAATCTCGGATTGAACTTTAGGCAGTTCCAGTTTGCAGGGTCCACACCAGGTTGCGAAGAAATTGATAAGAATTACCTTGCCCTTTAAATCGCTGATTTTTGCAGTTTTTCCCTTTTCAGTTTCATATTTGAAATCGGGTACTTGCTGTCCGATCGAAACGAGGGTCTTCTGGACAACTTTTGTCGTTTGTGCCAGAACTGAGGCACCGAACATGCACATTGCGAGAAAACATAAACCTATTCGTTTATTCATCACTATAGTTTTTTATTTATTCTGCCATTCTTTATCTATAACTTGTAACATGTAACTTGCAACATTTTATAAATTATTGTTTATGAAATTTCTGATATTCCCAAAGATCCTGCCTTGAACATCTTCAATTTCAGCCTTCACAAACCGGTCACCCGTTATGTGTTCAAATAGCTCAATGTAGCGGTCTGAAATCTGGTCTACAAAATCATCACTCATAAATGGGACTGATTGTCCTTCTTTTCCCTGGAATCCATTCTCTATCAGCCATTGACGCACAAATTCCTTGGAAAGCTGCTTTTGGTTTTCACCTTTGGCCAATCGCTCCTCGTAACCGCTGGCATAGAAATAGCGGGAAGAATCGGGTGTGTGAATTTCATCAATCAGGTAAATGACACCCTCTTTTTTTCCGAATTCATACTTGGTATCAACAAGGATCAATCCCATCTTTGCAGCAATTTCTGTTCCGCGTTGAAAAATAGCCCTGGTATATTGTTCCAGTTTCGTGTATTCGTCAGCCGAAACCAATCCTGATTCTATGATCTCCTCCCTTGAAATATCCTCGTCGTGACCCTCCATGGCTTTGGTGGTTGGGGTCAGAATAGGCTCAGGAAATTTCTGATTTTCCTCCATTCCGTCTGGAAGAGGCACTCCGCAAAGCAAGCGCTTTCCGGCACTGTATTCCCGCCAGGCATGACCAGTCAGATACCCCCGGATAACCATTTCAACCTTGTAGGGCTCACAGAGATGACCTACAGTGACCATTGGATCGGGAGTGGCAATTTTCCAGTTTGGAACGATATCTGCCGTGGCGTCCAGAAATTTAGTGGCAATTTGGTTCAGCACCTGGCCTTTATAGGGTATTCCTTTCGGTAACACGACATCAAATGCTGAAATCCTGTCGGATACAATCATGATGAGGTATTTATCGCTGATATTGTAAACATCGCGGACTTTCCCCTTGTAGACACTTTTTAGTCCCGGAAAGGTAAAATTTGTTGAGACAATGGCTTTGCTCATATCATTTATTTTTTGGTTTATTACTTTTTTATATCACACATTTGAATAGTATTGTTTCTCTGTTTCAAAGTTTCTCAGTTTCTGCTTTTCAATTTATTTCTTCCTCTCTTTTCTCTTCGTGCCTGTCGTAAGCCATCACAATATCCTTTACCAGTTTATGCCGGACAATGTCTGTATGGTCAAAATAAATGGTCGCAATGCCATCTATGCCTTTCAGTATTTTAAGGGCAAAAATCAGTCCTGACTGCTGTTTGCGCGGCAAATCTATCTGCGTAACGTCACCTGTAATTACATATTTGGTATTAAGTCCCATCCTGGTAAGAAACATCTTCAACTGAGGAACTGTCGTATTCTGAGCTTCATCCAGAATTACAAATGCGTTGCTTAATGTTCTTCCACGCATAAATGCCAGGGGAGCAATCTGGATAATTCCATCCTTCAGATACTCTTCGAGTTTTTTTGCAGGAATCATATCCAGCAAGGCGTCGTAGAGAGGCTGCAGGTACGGATCAATTTTCTCCTTCAGATCGCCAGGAAGGAAACCAAGGTTTTCACCTGCTTCAACGGCTGGCCGGCTTAGGATGATTCGCTTAATTTCCCTGCTTTTGAGAAGTTTAACCGCCAATGCAATGGCGGTATAGGTCTTACCCGTTCCCGCAGGTCCAATGGCAAACATCAGATCATAATCAGAACAACTATCAACAAGTCTTCTCTGGTTTAAAGTTCTGGCCTTCACAGGTTTTCCCGCATTGCCGAAAAGAAGCACATCACTGTTGTTTTGCATATTCTGATCCGAAACCTCTGGATCGTTCATCATAATCTGGTGAATGGTTTCATCCGAAAGGATGTTGAAACGGTAAAAATGTTCAAGCAGTAACTGGAATTTCTGGGAAAAAAGTGTAACCTGCGCCTCTCCGCCCTTTACTTTTAGTGTATTTCCCCTGGCTACAACCGAAAGATCAGGACAATATTTTTTAATCATATCCAGTTTGGAATTCCTGATTCCGTAGAAATCAGCGGGTTCAATGCCTTCGAGTTGAAATGAGTTTTCGATCATAGGTTGCAAATACCAGGAGAGAATTTTCTGCAAATTAAATATTTTTTTCATACCCTTTCCCGTCATGCAGAACAGAAAAAAAAACGGCTAAAAGTGTATCTTCGCAAATAACAATTTTATAAGGATGAACAGAGCAGAGAAATTGGAGGTATTTGGGAAATTGCTTGATGTGATGGATGAACTTCGAGAAAAATGTCCGTGGGACCGCGAGCAAACCAATGAGACTTTACGAAAACTAAGCATTGAGGAGGTTTATGAACTTGGAGATGCAATCCTTGAGAATAATCCGGTCGAAATTAAGAAAGAACTAGGCGATATATTGCTACACATCGTCTTTTTTGCTAAAATAGGGGAGGAGAAAGGACAATTCGATATGGGAGATGTTATTAACAACCTGATTGATAAATTAATATACCGACATCCCCATGTTTTTGGCACCACTGAGGTCAATGATTCTGAACAGGTAATACAAAACTGGGAAGCCCTGAAGTTAAAAGAGAAGGGAAGGAGCAAACGGGTTCTTGAAGGAGTGCCTATGGCTCTGCCTGCCCTTGTTAAAGCCAATCGCATCCAGGAAAAGGTGCGTGGTGTTGGTTTCGACTGGGAATACAAGGAGCAGGTTTGGGATAAGGTGAAAGAAGAACTGGGCGAACTTGAAGTGGAAATAAAAGCTGGAAACGTTAGGGAGATGGAGCACGAAATGGGTGATCTGATCTTTTCAGTGGTCAATGTGGCAAGGTTATACGGCATCGATCCCGAGAGTGCTCTCGAGAGAACCAACCAGAAATTTATTCGCCGCTTCAATTATCTCGAAGAGAAAACCCTGTTAAAAGGAAAATCTCTTCATGGTATGACCCTTGAAGAGATGGATGTTTATTGGAATGAAGCCAAGTTGCTCGAAAGAAAATAAAGATTCACTCTCCGGTTTCTGAAGGAAGCTCAGGTGTATCTTGCTTTTCAGATGAATCAGCAGCAGTTGCCTGAATAATTTTGGCAACAATTTTATCTTTGGTCTCGTTCAGATTGACAGAGATGATGTCGCCATCCTTGATATCACTACCAATAATTACTTCAGCAATCTCATCCTCCAGGTATTTCTGGATGGCGCGCTTCAATGGTCTTGCACCAAATTGCGGATCGAATCCCTTGTCAGCAATGAAATCTTTGGCTTCCGTTGAAATCTCAAGTTTGTATTTGAGTGCTTCAACTCTTTGGTAGAATCCTTTCAGTTCGATATCGATAATCTGATTTATATGTTTCTTTTCAAGCGAATTGAACATTACAACATCGTCCACTCTGTTTAGAAATTCAGGAGCGAAAGCGCGTTTCAACGCTTTTTGGATAACAAATTTGTTGTTTTCATTTTCCTCTTCAGGTGATGTTCTTGTATTAAATCCAACGCCCTGACCAAAATCTTTTAACTGGCGGGTTCCAATATTGGAAGTCATAATTAAGATGGTGTTCCGGAAGTCTATCTTTCTGCCAAGACTATCAGTCAGACGGCCTTCATCCATCACCTGAAGCAGAATATTGAATACGTCAGGATGTGCTTTTTCAATTTCGTCCAATAATATGACGGCATAAGGTTTTCTTCTCACTTTTTCAGTAAGCTGACCGCCTTCTTCGTATCCTACATATCCCGGAGGAGCTCCGACGAGCCTGGAGACAGAGAATTTTTCCATGTATTCGCTCATGTCGACGCGGATTAAAGCATCTGTAGTGTCAAAGAGATATTGAGCCAAAACCTTGGCTAATTGCGTTTTACCTACACCCGTTGGGCCAAGGAAGATAAAAGAACCAATGGGTTTATTTGGATCCTTCAGTCCGGCCCTGTTGCGCTGAATAGCCTTGGTGATTTTCTCGACTGCTTCATCCTGACCGATGATATTCTTCTTCATATCTTCGTACATCACCTGAAGCCTTTTGCCTTCAGCCTGTGCGATTTTTTGAACAGGAATACCTGACATCATGGCAACGATATCAGCAACCTGAGGTTCATCAACAATTTCCCTGTGGCTTTCAAGTTCTTTTTCCCAAACTTCCTTCTCTTTGTCAACCAGATTCAGGAGATTTTTTTCATTGTCCCGGTAGCTGGCAGCCAGTTCGAAATTCTGGCCTTTCACAGCAAGGATCTTTGCAGCACGTACCTCTTCAATCTTCTCTTCCAGTTTAATGATCCGTTCAGGAACGGAAATGTTTGAGATGTGAACCCTTGAGCCTGATTCATCCAAAGCATCAATTGCTTTATCAGGAAGATGCCTATCGGAGATGTATCTTGCTGTCAGTTTGACACATGCCTCAATTGCTTCCTTCGTATAGGTAACATTATGATGATCTTCGTAACGTTCCTTGATGTTGTGAAGGATTTCAATGGTCTCTTCAATTGAGGTTGGTTCAACCAGAACCTTTTGGAAACGCCTTTCCAGTGCACCATCTTTTTCGATGTGCTGACGGTACTCGTCTAGCGTTGTGGCACCAATGCATTGAATATCACCTCTTGCAAGGGCTGGTTTGAGCATGTTGGCCGCATCCAGCGAACCGGTTGCACCACCTGCCCCGACGATGGTATGAATTTCATCGATGAAAAGTATGATGTTGTCTACCTTGGCTAATTCATTGAGGATTGCTTTCATCCGCTCCTCAAACTGACCCCGGTATTTCGTACCGGCAACAATGGAGGCCAGGTCAAGACTTATGACTCGTTTATCAAACAAAATTCTGGATACTTTTCGCTGGGAAATTCTCAGGGCCAGCCCTTCAACAATGGCCGACTTCCCAACTCCGGGTTCTCCAATCAAAACAGGATTATTCTTTTTTCTCCTGCTAAGTATCTGTGCAATACGCTGAATCTCATTTTCGCGTCCAACAATAGGATCCAGGCTCCCTTCCATGGCAGCCTTGGTGATGTCCACGCCGAAATTATCCAGAACGGGGGTATCTGTTTTGGGATTGGAATTGCCTTTTTGGTTTTGAGACGAACTGCTTCCACCGCTTCTTCCGAACATGTCGTCTTGATCATCACCTTCTTCTGGAAAATCAGACTTATTTTCCACTTTTGACAATTCGATGATCTTATTTTTTACTTCTTCGTAGTTCAAATCATTTTTATTAAAAAGTTCATAAACCAGACCATCCTTCTCCTTCAAAATAGCAAGCAATAAATGACCGGTGTTAACAGTGTCCTCGTTGAGTGATCTTGCTTCGAGAAACACAATTTTTAAGGTCCGTTCCGTGTTTTTCAGCAACGGAATGGAAGCATCCATAGCCAATGGTGACCCTTTTCGAAGATGAAGTTCAAGTTCATCTTTAAGAATTGTAAAATCGAGTCCCAATTGCTTCATCGAATCGATGGCAATTCCTTCTCCGTCACGAAGAATACCCAGAAATAAATGTTCAGTGCTTATATGATCGTTACCCAAACGGATTGCCTCCTCCCGACTATATGTCAGAACGTCTTTGATCCTGGGCGAAAATTTTGAATCCATAATGTTGTTTTAAATAGTTTTTATCAAAAACCGTACCAACAAAATAATAAATAAAATTAATCATAATTTTCATCTTCAAATCTATTCATGGAATGTTCTTTTTAAGACGAAAAGCATTAAATATAAGAAGATGAGTTAATTATAATTGTCTTGACGATATAAAAAAATAAATTTTCAATTTAAATATCAGATTGCCAATTTGTCACTGTCACCCGGCTTGCAATTTATCAAGAAAATAACAAAGATTTAATCTATATCATATTCCTTCATTAACTTTAAAATGCTTATTTTTGTGTTGCTTTTTTGATAAAAAAAAATACAAATAAAATATATATGTCTGATTCAGAAAGAATTATTCCGATTAATATTGAAGAGCAAATGAAAACTGCCTACATTGACTATTCAATGTCGGTGATTGTATCAAGAGCCCTTCCCGATGTACGTGACGGATTAAAACCCGTACATAGAAGGGTATTGTTCGGTATGAGCGAGTTAGGGAACTTTTCAAACAGACCGTATAAAAAATCAGCAAGAATAGTGGGAGAGGTGTTGGGAAAATACCACCCTCATGGTGATTCTTCCGTTTATTACGCCATGGTTCGTATGGCCCAATTGTGGTCATTGCGGTATCCTCTGATTGATGGTCAGGGAAATTTTGGTTCAGTAGATGGCGACAGTCCGGCTGCTATGCGTTACACCGAAGCCAGGCTTAAAAAGTTAGCTGAAGAGGCTTTGGCTGATTTGGAAAAAAACACGGTAGATTTCCAACCCAATTTTGATGAATCTTTATCTGAACCCACTGTTCTCCCAACAAAGTTCCCTAATTTACTGATTAACGGAACATCCGGTATTGCTGTAGGGATGGCAACAAATATGCCGCCACATAATTTACCTGATACGATTGAAGCTATCATAGCTTATATAGACGATCCTGAGGTTTCAATGGAAGTGTTGATTGGAAAAATCAAAGCTCCAGACTTTCCAACAGGTGGGATAATTTATGGTTATGCAGGTGTTCGGGAGGCTTTTGAAACCGGAAGGGGTAGAATAGTTGTTCGTGGCCGCGCCGAAATTGAGACAACAGAAAACGGCAGGGAGAAACTGATCATTACAGAAATTCCCTACATGGTCAACAAGGCGGAGATGATCATCAAAATTGCCGAGATGGTCAATGAGAAAAAAATTGATGGTATCAGTAATATTAATGACGAATCAGACCGCACAGGGATGAGAATCGTCATAGATATCAAGCGGGATGAAATGGCAAGCGTGGTACTGAATAAACTTTACAAATTTACTGCCCTTCAAACTGCGTTTAATGTCAACAATATTGCTTTGGTGAAAGGCAGGCCCAGAATGTTAAACCTGAAGGACCTTATTCATTACTTTGTTGAGCACCGGCACGAAGTTGTTATTCGCCGTACTCAATATGATTTGGATCAGGCTGAAAAGAAGGCGCATATTCTCAGAGGTCTAATTATTGCGATAGACAATCTCGATGCGGTGATTGCAATTATCAGGGCAGCGAAAACTCCTGATGAGGCTAGGGAAAACCTTTGTTCCAATTTTGAACTTGATGACATACAGGCTCGTGCGATTCTTGACCTTCGCTTGCAAAAACTGACAGGACTGGAAAGGGATAAGATTCATGAGGATTACACGGAGTTGTGCAAAATGATCGAGTATTACAAGGAGGTATTGTCACAGGAACCTTTGCGAATGCAGATTATTAAGGACGAACTTAACGAAATAAAATCACTGTACGGTGACGAACGGAGGACGGAAATTGTATATGCTTCTGAAGAGTTCAATCCCGAAGATTTTTATGCCGACGAAGACATGGTGATCACAATATCCCATATGGGTTATATCAAACGTACACCATTAACGGAATTCAGGACGCAATCCAGAGGAGGCATCGGCTCAAAAGGTTCAAGCACCCGAGATGAGGATTTCCTTGAACATATGTTCATTGCCACCATGCACAATACACTTCTCCTGTTTACAGAAAAAGGAAAATGCTTTTGGTTAAAAGTTTACGAAATACCTGAAGGTACCAAGATTTCAAAGGGTAGGGCTATTCAGAACCTGATCAGTATCGAACCTGATGACCAGGTGAGGGCATACATCAATGTTAAATCCCTGAAGGATGAAGAATACATCAACAACAATTTTATTATACTTTGTACTAAAAAGGGTACTATAAAGAAGACTTCTCTGGAGGCATATTCCCGTCCGAGACAAAACGGAGTTAACGCTATAACTATCAGGGAGAACGATCAGTTACTGGAAGCAAAATTGACCAATGGTGAAAATGAGATGATGCTCGCTGTAAAATCAGGTAAGGCTATTCGCTTCCATGAAAAACATGCAAGAGCTATTGGCCGCACGGCGTCGGGCGTACGAGGTATTACCCTGGGTAGTGAAAACGACGAGTTGGTTGGAATGGTTTGTGTTGCGAATGATGAAGACGATATTTTGGTTGTTTCCGAACACGGATATGGTAAAAGGTCAAAAATTGAGGATTACCGTGTTACCAACAGGGGTGGGAAAGGAGTCAAGACGATCAATGTCACTGAAAAAACAGGTGCACTGGTATCCATTAAAAATGTAACCGATGGAGACGATCTGATGATCATTACTGAAGCGGGTGTTACCATCAGGCTTTCTGTAGGAGAGATCAGAATGACCGGAAGGGCTGCCCAGGGAGTCAAATTGATCAATCTGAGGGAAGATGACAGTATTGCTTCAGTTGCAAGGGTTGAAATAACTGAAATTGAAGATGTTATTGATGATACAATAACAGATTCTGATGAAATTGAAACAGATGAAAATACAATAGAAGGTGAACTCAATTAATTAATAATTTAAATCAAAAATTGTCCGTAATGAAAAAAATTCTTTTAGTAGTGATCCTGCTCTCAGTGAACGGATTTCTGTTTGCTCAAAAATCAAAAGTAAGCAG
>CAIUUO010000254.1 GCA_903902325.1 uncultured Bacteroidia bacterium | reverse complement strand
TTTCTGTATTTTTGCTCATGTTGTAATTAGTTCGCAAAACAAATCTACAACATGGGGTGAAACCTTTGGGGAGTAACCCCTAATTTATTTTTTTACTCGGACAGTAGTGAAAAAATATATCTTTAGAATATGGATGGCTCAAATACGGGGAAAGTTAAAAAAGTGTTTTTCAATTTTTAATTATCTTTGAAACATCAGTCATCACGTTATATACAAGATTTGAAGAGATGAAAAAAATAATTAGTGAATTGCAGAAGGGAAGATTACTAGTATCAGACGGTGCCTGGGGTACTTTTCTTCAGCAAAAGGGGTTGAAACCCGGCGAATGTCCCGAGTCGTGGAATATCTCAAGGCCACATGATGTGCTTTCTATTGCTCATAGCTACATCGATGCAGGGGCTGATCTGGTTGAAACCAATAGTTTCGGCGGAAGCATGTTCAAACTTGAAAAGTTTGGAATGGCTGATAAAGTCAGGGAATTCAACAAAGCGGCAGCCGAAATCAGCCGGAAGGCTGCTGGTCCAGATCGTTTTGTACTGGGCTCTATAGGTCCGACTGGAAAACTTCTACTTATGGAGGAGGTGACTGAGAAAGAACTTTATGAGGCATTCAAAGAGCAATCCATGGCCCTGGAAGAAGGTGGAGTGAATGCAATTATGATTGAAACCATGACCGACCTTGACGAGGCCAGGATAGCCGTCAAAGCTGCGAGAGAAAATACGGAATGCGAAGTATTTTGTACCATGACTTTTGATAAAATCATCGGGGGTGGCTACAGAACCATGATGGGAATTTCACCATCCGAAATGGCTGAAGCACTTGTTGATGCCGGAGCTGACCTGATCGGAACCAATTGCGGTAATGGCATGGAAGATATGGTGGGTATGGTCAGAGAGATCAGAGCTATAAATAAATTCATTCCGATTCTTGTCCATGCCAACGCAGGCAGGCCTCTGTATCATGATGGGGTTACTACTTTCCCTGAGACTCCCGAGGATATGGCAGGCCGGGTCAAGGCTGTCATTGATGCCGGAGCGAACATCGTAGGAGGTTGTTGCGGAACAACACCCGAACATATTCGAAAGATCGCTGATGTGGTCAAATCACTTAGCAACCACAAATAAAGCAAAAAGCACAGTCTTTGCGATCCGCCGGATGGCGGAGAATCAATCTGATGCATCCTACAGAATTTCCTCTTCCGAAGTATCGGAACAAGTTGCGTAATTTTTTAAAAACGAGGGACAAATGATAAAAATAGCGGAGTTCAACTTCAGATTTGACGAGTTGAAGATTGACCCGATGCAAATACATGCGGTTCTTGGGTTTCCTGATTCGCCTTTGCCTGAACCTTTTAATTTATTCCTGGATGAGTCAATGACTTTTGCTTCACAATTGACGGAAATCAAGGCTGCCTATACCATAATGGAACCGATTGAGATAGATCCGCAGATAGGATGTCTGAATATTGGCTGTAAGACCTTTCAGATTGGAAAAACCCTATGCAAAGAACTGCGAGGTGCCGAGAAAATTCTCTTTTTCGTTTGTACGGCAGGTAAATCGATTAGCGAAAGGTCTTCTTTATTATTGAAAGGTGAAGATCCTGTCAGGGGATATATTTATGATCAGGTAGGCTCTTTTTTGGCTGATGCAGCCGCAGAAAGAATGCAAGGCATTTTTCAAACGGAGATGGCATTACTGGGGGTGAAAATTACCAACCGATATAGTCCGGGATACTGCAACTGGGATGTTGCCGATCAGCATTTGCTTTTCTCCCTTTTCCCGGAAGCCCCTTGTGGGGTAACACTGACTCAGTCTGCCCTGATGCATCCTGTAAAATCAGTTAGCGGACTGATTGGGATCGGGAAAAATGTCAGTTACCGCAGTTATCCCTGTGAAATCTGTCAGATGAAGGATTGTTTCTACCGAAAAGTCTGATTATTCTTTACCTAATATTAATATTCAGCGCATTCAAATGTCAAAATGAATGTCTAACTTTGTGTCCGTCAAATTAAAACATTTCATTATGAATAGAATAGCTGAGGTTGTAAAGCCGGGCGTGGTTACCGGAACCGACTTGCAATACATTTTTAAAGTTGCCAAAGCAAATAGTTTTGCCATTCCGGCGGTTAATGTAGTTGGCTCATCTTCTGTCAATGCCATTATGGAAGCCGCTGTAATTGCCAAAGCTCCTGTTATGATCCAGTTTTCAAACGGCGGTGCAATTTTTAATGCAGGGAAAGGGTTGAAAATGGAAGGTCAACAGGCAGGTATTTTGGGTGCCATTGCCGGTGCCAAACATATCCACACCTTAGCCGAAGCATATGGAGTTCATGTTGTACTTCATACTGACCATGCGGCCAAAAAATTACTTCCCTGGATCGACGGATTGCTCGACGCGAGCGAAAAACATTTTGCAGAGACAGGCAAGCCACTTTTCAGCTCTCACATGCTGGATTTATCCGAGGAACCACTCACTGAAAATATCGAAATTTGTAAACGCTACCTTGAGCGAATGAGCAAAATGGGCATGACCCTTGAAATCGAGCTTGGAATTACTGGTGGTGAAGAAGATGGCGTCGACAACAGCGGTGTTGACAACAGTCTGCTTTACACACAACCTGCCGATGTTTGTTATGCCTATGAAGAGTTGAACAAAATATCTCCCAGTTTCACCATTGCTGCCTCTTTCGGGAACGTTCATGGTGTTTACAAACCAGGAAATGTGAAATTAATGCCGGTTATCCTCAAAAATTCGCAGGAATACATCAAGGCAAAATTAGGATTGAAGGATGAGCATCCTGTCAATTTCGTTTTTCATGGCGGATCAGGTTCTTCGCATGAAGAGATTCGTGAGGCCATCGGATACGGCGTGATTAAAATGAACATCGACACGGATACCCAGTGGGCTTATTGGGACGGAATTCGTCAGTTTGATGCGAAGAACCACGAATATCTTCAGAGTCAGATTGGTAACCCCGAGGGTGCCGACAAACCCAACAAGAAATTTTACGATCCACGGGTTTGGATCCGAAAAGGAGAAGAAAGTCTGATCGCACGTTTACAGGTCGCTTTTGAAGACCTCAATGCAATCAATAGTCTGTAATCCATTACCAGAAATAAAAATGAACCGTCCGGGCAACCGTGACGGTTTTTTTATTATTTTTAACCTCAGCTTTACCATTATTTGATCGTAGAGTATGTGCCTTAGCTTGCACCCCTTTAACTTGTCAAGCGGGTTTATGGATCGAAACATAGTCTTTTGGTCTGCAATTTTTAAACTGTCTTTATTAAAATGAAGTCGCTGTCAGTATTGGTGTTATTACTCTTAATCCCGGTCGGCGGGATCTTTGCACAAAAACCAACTTCATCACAGAAAAAAATCAACGAACTATATACGGATGCATTGAACCTCTCGCGGGATGGAAATTCTGTAAAATCCGCACAAAAGCTGAGTGAAATCCTGAAATTGGATTCCACTTTCTACATGGCACGTTTCGCTCTTGCAGATCTTGCCCATGAATCAGGAAACCTTGATATTGAAATTAACCAATTGCAAAAGGGTCTTGCACTCTCCGGAGAAGCCAATGTGTCCGGGTTTAAATTCCTGGGGGAGGCGCTTTTTAAAAAAGCACAGTATGATGATGCCTTGAAAAGTGTTGAACACTATGCTGAACTAAAAAAGACGCTCACGTCATCGGAACAGTTGCTATTGGAATCTTGCCGCTTCTCCGTAAAGGCAATCAGGCATCCGGTACTATTTATGCCAGTAAATCCTGGAGATTCGATTAATACAACTGACGACGAGTATTGGCCCTCGCTCAATGCGGAATCCAACAAACTGGTCTTTACCCGATTGGTAAAGACTGATATCAAAGGAAAAAAAATTGCCAGACCTCAGGAAGATTTTTATTATTCGAACTGGGATTCAAGTGGCTGGCACAAGGCGAAATCTGTTGGCCCGCCTGTGAATTCGGATGAAAATGAAGGAGCCCAAACTCTTTCGGCCGATGGAAAACTGCTGATATTTACTGGATGTGGAAGACCTGACGGGGTTGGAAGTTGCGACCTGTATATATCTGTCAATAAAAATGGCAAATGGACCATGCCTGTCAATATGGGCCAGCCTGTCAACAGTGCAGCATGGGAATCTCAACCTGCACTTTCAGCAGACGGTGATACGCTTTATTTTGTGAGTAGCAGGGCTGGAGGAAAGGGTAATATGGATATCTGGAAAGCAGAAAAAGTATCTGTTTCTGCTTCAGGCGTACCCCGTTACGGAAACGTCACCAATGTATCTGAGTTGAATACCCAGGGTAACGATCTCTCCCCGTTTATCCATGCAGACAGCAATACATTCTATTTTTCAACAGATGGGAGGCCGGGTCTCGGCAATACGGATATATTCATGACCAGGATCAGGGAGGGGAAATGGTCTGAACCTGTAAATCTGGGTTATCCGATTAATTCAAACAGAAATGAAGACGGGTTGTTTGTCGAAAGATCGGGAGAAAGGGCCTGGTTTTCCTCCAACCGTAATCCGGAGACCGGATGGGATATTTATTATTTCACACTTCCTGACTCTCTGAGACCTGATCCGGTTTCTTACATGAAAGGAATTGTCTATGATGCAAAAAGCGGGAAAAAACTGAATGTGGATATCACCCTTACCAACCTGACGACCAAAAAGGTTGTGAGAAAAATCTCGCAATTGGAGAATGATGGTGAATTCTTAGTTTGTTTGCCGTCTGGCAGCAATTATGGATTAAACGTTTCACGAAAGGGATATCTTTTTGCTTCTGAAAACATTTCACTCGTAAATGATTTTTCCAAGAAAAGTCCGAAAGAAGTGATAATCAGACTGCAGCCAATTGCAGTGGGCGCTTTCACAACACTGAGAAATATTTTCTTTGAAACCAATTCCTACCAGTTGAAAGAGGAGTCTCAGACCCAATTGGACGAAGTGGCACAGTTTATGATTCAAAATCCGGGTGTTATTGTGGAGGTAACAGGTCATACGGATCATGTCGGGACAAAGGAGTACAACCTGGAACTATCTTCTAAACGTGCGGAGGCAGTTGTGTTTGAGCTAAGGAAGCGAAATATCGCTCCATGGAGAATGAAGAGCAAGGGAGCCGGTTTTGACTTCCCGGTAGGTGACAATGAAACAGAAGAGGGAAGGAGTGCAAACAGAAGGACCGAATTCATGATCAAAGAAATAGTCAATGAATAGAAATTATGAGCATGATTAAAAAAAATATCCTGCTATTCGTGATGGTCCTCCTGATTACCGGATGTTCTGTCGAATCGAAACTGAACAGAAGCTACAAAGGAAAATCCTTCACGGAGACGATAGACAAGATGGGGGCTCCCAATAATACGGAGAATCTTGTTGGAGGAGGTACGATCCGAAGTTACGTTAAAAAACAAATTTTGAAAGAGACTCCTATCAATACGGGACAGTTTCAATATGATACTTTCAATAGCCCCAAAGTACTCAAAACTGAAATTACAAGGTTTTTCGTCAGCCAGTCAGGGGTTGTTACCAAAATCGAATACAGTTGCGAATACAGCAAATGATTTAATTCCACTTTTCATTCTCCAGGACTGTGTGATTTTATTTTTTTTTATACATTTGCACACGCTAAAAAGTTCTGCCCAGATGGTGAAATTGGTAGACACGCCAGCTTGAGGGGCTGGTGCCGGTTACGGTGTGCAAGTTCGAGTCTTGTTCTGGGCACCTTGATTATACAAAACCCGCTGATTATCAGCGGGTTTTGTTGTTTCTTGGGAAAGAATAGGGAAAGAATCATGTATTTCCTTAAAGCATTCAGAAATCGCAGACTTAGCAATCAGAAAAATGAATAACGGAGAATGCATAAGCGGTCTTTACAAATATAGTTGAGAAATAAAGAAGTAGGCCCACCGAGGGCACTAAGAAGCTTAGAGAATAATCTGAAATACAGAGTTATATCAAAGTTGTTTTATTTGCTACTGTAACCCAATTGAAACATTTCGTTTTAGGATGTTAGTTTCTCAGTATTTACTTCATGGCGAATCCCCTATTGATATCTATCAAATGATGGGACATTCAAATTCAATAGTCACCGAATATTATCTTGCAAGTATTGATTTAGAAAGGACGTTTAAGATTAAACAGTCGCAGATTTGATGAGGGATTATAAATAGCCCATGTAGGCGATTCAATATAGATTAACTGTGAAATTATTTATATCGGAGATTTCTGAAACTTGTTTCGTTTGTTTTTATACGATATAAAAGTAGATTTGTCAGCTAAGTCAGGTATATTGTATGGTCGTATCATATGTAGAGGTGGAGTTTTCATTTTAATTTAGCATAAAATAATTTCAGGGTCAAGGTATGCAAAGGCAATTTTCAAAATGGTGTGATCTAAATGCTATGAATTGAGGCAAATTTCTACCTCTTATATGCAAATTCATATTACTTTAGAAAGAACTATATTTGTATTAAACGAACGAATAACAAAACTTGATAATATTTCCGGAAGATATTGAATTGGTTTCAAAGCTTCAGAAAGGCGATGTGGAGGCTTTCGATCTGGTTTATGCCAAATATGCAGGGAAACTCTATGGTTTTGCCTTCAAGTACCTGAAATCATCCGTAGAAACAGAAGAACTCGTTCAGTCGGTATTTCTTAAAGTTTGGGAGAACTACAAGACTCTCCGGAAAGAATCTTCCTTCAAATCTTATTTGTTCACCATCGCATACAACGAAATTTGCAATTTTTTCAAACGAAGGACCTACCTTCAGAACTTTATTGCCGAACAGGTTCAAGGAAACAACTTTCCAATGTCAAACGAAACAGAGGAAGTAGTCAATTATGATTTATTGCTTGAACAGGTTGACCAAATCATCGCCAAACTTCCCGAGCGGCAAAGGGTCATCTTCCTGAAAAGCAGACAGGAGGGCATATCAAGCAAGGAAATTGCGGCTGAACTTGGAATCTCGTCCGGAACCGTTGACAACTACATCTCTGAAGCGCTGAAATTTATTAGAAACAATTTACAGGACAAGAATTTTTCGTTGCTGCTGCTATTCTCCCTCTTTTTGTCGTAAATTTTTTACCACGAAGGACTCAAAGTACGCACCAAGGACACAAATAATTTGAAGGTTTGGACTTTCTTTGCGCCCTTTGTGTTTTGCCTTTCTAACCACAGTGGTAAAAAAAATCAATTTTATTATGAGATTGTATCCTTTCGATTGTATAACAAGACAGAAGGGGGAAGAATATTAATTCCAACTTTGCCACTAATCAAAGAAAATGCTGAATCAAAAAGAAATTGAACGGATCGAACGATACATCAGCGGCAATGCTGATACGGAAGATATAAAATTTGTAGAGTGCCTGTTTTCCAAAGGAGAGCAGAATTTTGAATTACAAAATCACCTCGAAGCAGAGTGGGAGAGAGACGGTCAAAATGAAGTTCCTTCTGAGGCGCATCTCAATAGCATGCTCGATCATGTACACCACATGATCAGAAACAAGGAGAACCAAAAGAAAAAATTATTTGTTCCCAGGTTTATCCAGGCCTTCAGTAAAATTGCCGCGATCCTGCTACTGCCACTTCTTCTGGCTGGAAGTCTGACCATTGGCTATTTGCTTCAATCATCCAAGGCAACGATGGAACAATCAGTTAGTTCTGTCATCCATGCTCCGATGGGTTCGAGGGTTTCATTTAGCCTGCCCGACGGCACCAAAGGCTGGCTGAACAGCGGTTCCAGTCTCACTTACTCTATTCCGTTCAGCAACAACCGAAACGTTTCACTTGACGGTGAAGCATGGTTCGATGTCACTCACGACCAAGAACATCCGTTCGAAATCAGTGCCGGTAAATCGATTGTAAAAGTGCTGGGCACCAGTTTCAATGTAAGCGCTTACCAGGAAGCTCAATACATAGAAGTAGTTCTTCAGCAGGGGAGAGTGGAATTTTATCAGGATGACCTTGCCGAAAAGATCACCATGGTGCCATCTCAAAAGCTGGTACTCAGCAACGGAAAAGTAGATTTAACGACCACCGATCCATCCAAATACCAGGCATGGACTGAAGGCAAACTGATTTTCCGGGGAGACAACATGGCCGAGGTGGCGCGCAGGATTGAACGCTGGTACAATGTGAAAGTGATTCTTGCCGATGAGGAATTGGAAAAATACTCTTTCAGAGCCACATTCGAGGATGATTCACTGGAAGAGGTGTTGCGACTGTTAGGCCTGACTTCACCAATTGATTATAATATTGCCCCGCGGATCATGAAAAACGATGGAACCATTGAAAAAGTGATCGTTACACTACATAAGAGAGTCAATAAAAAGCGTTTAAACCAAAATTAATGACTATGGGAATAAACTAATCAGGCAAAACTAAACATCAAAAAAGGAAACTGCGCTAACAGTTTCCTTTAAAAATCATCCATTTAGGAATTTTTTATTAATCAAACATGTCAAAGGTATGAAAAAAAATTATTCAGACTGGGAAGAATTGTGTCATTCCCTGAAAAAAACACTACTAATTATGCGCATAGCTATTGTTCTATTGCTGGTTGGTTTTCTACAGACACATGCAAATGATGCCTACGCCCAGAAAACCAAACTTTCGGTCAGTTTTACCAACACCCAGTTGGCCAGGGTTCTTGATCAGATTGAAAATGAGAGCGAATTTTTCTTTCTCTACAATGAAAAGCTGATTGATGCCAATCGAAAGGTTACTATCGATGCCAAAGACGAGCGTATTGATGAAATCCTAAAAACGCTTTTTTACGGAACTGATGTGGAATACACTATTACGGACCGGAAGATAATATTGGCTCCATCTAATTTCTCTGAAACACAGCAGTTTACTAAAAAAATTTCAGGAAAGGTAACTGATTCTTCAGGAGCGACACTGCCTGGTGTATCCGTGGTGGTGAAAGGCTCAACCACAGGAGTAATTACAGGTAATGATGGTAATTTCTCTCTGACAATTCCTTCTGATGCCAAAATACTTCTCTTTTCGTTTGTTGGAATGAAGTCGCAGGAGGTGGCTATTGGAAACCAAACTACCATCAACATTACCCTGAGTGAAGAAACAATTGGACTCGAAGAAGTAGTAGCTATCGGATATGGTACTGTGAAAAAAAGCGATCTAACTGGAGCAGTTGCTTCTGTGAAAATGAAAGATGCAAGTAAAAACGCGAACACCAATGTGATGCAGGCGTTGCAGGGATCTGTACCAGGATTAAATATAGGTGCTGTCACCACAGCTGGGGGAGATCCTTCGATATTAATACGTGGATATAAATCGCTTTCAGCAGGACAGACACCACTAATTGTCGTTGATGGGATTATTTTCACCGGAAGTATTTCTGATATAAACACCAGTGATATTGAAAGGGTCGATGTTTTAAAAGATGCCAGTTCAGCTGCAGTATATGGATCACGCTCTGCAAATGGCGTAATTATTATAACTACTAAAAAGGGCACATCTGAAAAACCTGTTATTGAGTTTAATACTTTCCATGGTGTTCAGCAAATAGCGCATACAGTAAAAATGGCAGATGGGGATAAATATGTTCAAAAGATTCTTGACTATAGAACTGCTAAAGGATTAGAAGCAGATCCCACTAAAGTTGTAAATTATCTGCAACCATTAGAAGTGGAAAATTATAAGAATAAGACTTATACAAATTGGTATGATCTATTGACCAGAACTGCCCCGATTGACCAGTATGAATTAAGCGTATCTGGCAAAACAAATAAAACGAACTACTTTTTATCCGGTTCACACACTGATCAGGCAGGAGTTGTAAGAGGAGATGATTTTACACGATCTACTCTACGGGCTAATTTCTCAAATGAAATTAATAATTGGCTTACCATAGGTATGAATACTTCTTATAGCCATAGGGATTATTCAGGGGCAGCAGTTGATTTTACTACAATGGCCGCGTTCGCAAGCCCTTTATCTACTGTTTATTCCAATAAAGAAACGGGTGAATTAAATCTATTTCCCCAGACTGACCAACTAATAATAAACCCATTGTCTTATGCTAAAGTCATGGACGCAGAAACTCAGGATAATCTAATTGCTATATTATTTGCTGACATTAAAATACCAAAAGTAAACGGAATGAAATTTCATTTTGATTATTCTAATGGATTACAATTTTATAAGCATAATCAATTTAGTGGTTTAAATACCTACGCTGGGATTAATGCACCAAAAGGCCTTGCAACAAAGGCTACATCAGAATTGCGTAACTGGTCTATCAATAATATTTTGTCATATTCGAAGAAACTCAATAAACATGCCATTGATGCGACTGTTGTATACAGTAGGGAAGGGGCAAATGCAGAGTCAACAAATACGACTGTCAAAAATTTTCCAAATCTTGCACTTGGATGGAATGCACTGCAATTAGGTACTGTGAATACAAGTAGTTCCAATGCATCGGAAAGCAGCAGTGAAGGGTTCATGGCTCGGGCTTCTTATGGATTTGATCTAAAATATCTGCTGACAGCTACATTTCGCAGGGATGGTTACTCAGGTTTCTCTCAAGGAAATAAATATGCCAACTTTCCTTCGGCATCCTTGGCTTGGGTGATTTCAGAAGAAAACTTTGCTAAAACACAGCAATGGCTTAGCAATTTGAAATTGCGCATATCATATGGGGTCAATGGTAACCAAGCGTTAGGACCTTACGGAAGTTTATCACAAATGAGTATGCTTAATTATGTTTATGGAGATGGTGGAAGTACTTCCATTGGAACATATCCAAATAGTTTGGCAAACAGCGATTTGACTTGGGAAAAAACAGCACAGACAAACATTGGGTTAACTTTTGGTGTGCTCAAAAATCGGATTTCTGGAGACATTGATATATACAAGGGCACAACAAAAGACTTATTGGTTAAACGCAGCTTACCTACAATGACTGGTTTTACTAATGTCTGGACTAATCTGGGTGAATTGGAGAATAAAGGCATTGAAATGTCTCTATCAACTATTAATATTTCTCGTAATAATCTAACATGGGAATCTAAATTTTCGTTCTCATTAAACCGCAATAAAATTTCACATTTATATGGGACAGACGCCAATAAAGATGGAATTGAAGATGACGATATAGGTAATAGTTGGTTTATTGGAAAATCATTCGGGGCAATCTACAATTTTACAACTGATGGTATTTACCAGCTTAATGAAGCCAATATTCCAACAGGTTGGAAACCCGGTGATGTTAGATTAAAAGACATGAATGGTGATGGTAATATAAATACCAATGACAGGTCAGTTATTGGATATTCTGTTCCAAACTACCGGTTCGGAATTTACAATGAGTTGAAATACAAAAATGTTTCGCTGACATTTATGATTAATTCAATTCAGGGAGGTGGCAAGAATAATTATTATATCATAGATAACAGTTGGGGATTAAATCCCAATTATTGGACTGAGACTGCGTCTCAGAGAGTCAACATCCCGGATATTAATTATTGGACTCCAACGAACCCTTCCAACAAAATTCCTCGGATCGATTATACATATAAATATGTACATGGGATGTATGAAGACCGAAGTTTTGTAAGGCTGGACGATATTACTTTATCATACAATTTTAATCAATCCATTTTTAAAAAATTGAATATTAATGCTTTAAAATTATAT
>CAIUUO010000253.1 GCA_903902325.1 uncultured Bacteroidia bacterium | reverse complement strand
CCCTGAGCGAAGCCGAAGGGGTTAAGGAGTCGAAGAGTAAATCGACCATGTGAAAATGTGGATAGTTGAAAATCCCTGAGCGAAGCCGAAGGAACGATAGAAATGGAATCGAGTCAAACTAACCCTACAATTGAGAGACTGATGGATGAATGTGGGTGTCGAAAATTGCATGTTGCTGTGAAATCCTGATTGAACTGTTTCCTAACTTTTTCCTTTAGCCTTTATCCTTTTTCCTTTACTTTTCCGGTGTTTCTTCTAACTTTGTACTCATGAGAACAGATAAGATTCTTGAATTGCTTTCTGGGCGCACTGGCGTATCCAAGCACCAAATAGTCAATACATTAACTTTATTTGACGAGGGAGCAACCATTCCTTTTGTTGCCCGATACCGCAAGGAAATGACGGGCAGTCTGGATGAAGTATTTCTTCTTCAAATTAAGGAGGAAGATGAGCGACTGACCGAACTTGAGAAACGAAAAGAGACTATTTTGAAGTCCATCCTTGAGCAGGATGCGCTGACTCCGGATTTGAAAACTAAAATTGAAGATTGCTATCAGTTGAACGAACTGGAAGACATCTACCTGCCATACAAACCCAAACGAAGGACACGTGCAACCATTGCCAGAGAGAAAGGACTTGCACCTCTGGCTGAAATTCTCATGGAACAGGTTGAAAGAGATCCGCGTTCGCGGGCCAAACGATTCCTGAACGATCAGGTTCCCGATGTGGATGAAGCTCTGGCCGGGGCAAGGGACATCGTTGCCGAGGCAGTAAATGAGCACGAGGGAGCCAGAAATATTGGCAGGAATTCATTCGCCAGGGAAGCAGTGGTATATTCCAAAGTGGTGAAAGGCAAGGAAGAGGAGGGTATTAAATACCGTGACTATTTTGATTCGTCTGAACCCTTGAAACGCTGTCCTTCCCATAGATTACTTGCCATGCGGCGGGGAGAAAAGGAAGGCTTCCTCAAACTGGCACTCTCACCTGACGATGAAAAAACAATCGAAAGGCTCGAGCACTATTTCGTCACCTCGCGTAACGAGAGCAGTGAACAGGTTGCCCTTGCAGTTAAAGATGCATACAAGCGGCTGCTTGCGCCCTCCATGGAGACGGAATTCTTCGGAGAATCAAAGGAAAAGGCAGACAGTGAGGCAATCAAGGTATTTACAGAGAATCTCAGACAGTTGTTGCTTGCCCCTCCATTGGGACAGAAACGGGTGATGGGCATCGACCCGGGATTCAAATCGGGTTGCAAGGTAGTCTGCCTCGATGCCCAGGGAAACTTGCTGCACAACGAAACCATCTATCCCCATCCTCCACAGTCTGAAACGAGTCAGGCGATGAAAAAAATCACCTCGCTGATTGGCAGTTACAAGGTAGATGCCATTGCCATCGGCGACGGTACCGCCAGCAGGGAAACGGAAAGCTTTTTCAAGCGGATGCGGTTCGACCGCGAGATCCAGGTTTTCGTAGTGAGCGAAGACGGCGCTTCCGTCTATTCTGCCTCCAAAACCGCACGTGACGAATTTCCGCAATACGATGTGACGGTAAGGGGTGCCATTTCGATCGGCCGCAGGCTGATGGACCCGCTTGCAGAACTCGTTAAAATTGACCCCAAATCGATTGGAGTTGGCCAGTACCAGCACGATGTCGACCAGAAACTGCTGCAGGGTTCACTGGAAACTACCGTGGAATCCTGTGTCAACAAGGTGGGCGTCGATTTGAATACCGCCAGCAGCCACCTGCTGAATTATGTTTCAGGCCTCAATACGACCCTTGCCCAGAATATCGTGGAATATCGTAAGGTGAATGGCCCATTCCCCTCGCGGGATGCCTTGCGGAAAGTTCCGCGCATGGGACCGAAAGCCTACGAGCAGTGCGCAGGGTTCCTGCGGATATCAGGAGGGCAAAATCCTCTTGATAATTCGGCAGTACACCCTGAACGCTACAAGTTGGTGGAAAAAATTGCGAAGGATCTTGGAACTCCGCTTACAGAACTAATCGGAAAGGAACAGCTGACTGCCAAAATCGACCTGAACAAATATGTAAGCAAGGAGGTGGGTTTGCCAACGCTGACAGATATCCTGAGCGAATTGGCGAAACCCGGAAGGGATCCGCGCTCAGGCATCAAGCATTTTGAGTTTGCGGACGGAATCTACTCCATGACCGATCTGATTTCGGGGATGGTGCTTCCCGGCATCGTCACCAACATCACCCGGTTTGGCGCATTTGTAGATGTAGGAATCAAGCAGGACGGACTGGTTCATGTCAGCGAAATGGCTGATCGTTTCGTCAGCGATCCGGCAGAAATTGTAAAACTTCAGCAACACGTGAAGGTACGGGTCGTTGAAGTGGATATCCCAAGGAAGAGGATCGCATTTTCGATGAAAGGGCTTGCAGAAGGATAAAGGACCCTTCGACAAGCTCAGGGCAAGTAAAGGCTAAAGGATAAAGGGGGATATGTGCGAAATCAAGTTTGGTTACAACCCAATCATTTTGAAAAACTGTTCCTTGTAGGTGTCGCTGATGGGGATAAGCGCATCCTTTATTTTGATCCGGTTGTGTTCAATGGAAATGATTTTGTCAAGTGAAACGATGTAGGATTTGTGGACCCTGCAGAAACTATTAATCGGCAACTCAACCTCAAAATCAGAGAATGTTTTAAGTGTCATGATTTTTTTGGAACTTGTTTGAACATTCCTGTAATCACCCATTCCTTCTATAAAACAGATTTCGTTCAACGCAATCCGTTCCAACCGGTATTCTGTTTTCACGAAGATAAAGTTCTTTTCCTCCTTTTTCTCCTTGTCCAGATTGTTGTGGACCCGCTCCACCGCATTTAGAAACCTATCGAAACGAAATGGTTTTAACAGATAGTCTGTTACATGCAGTTCGAAGCCTTTCAGCGCATATTTGTCGTAGGCAGTTGTGATAATTATTTCAGGAATGCACGAAAGTGATTCTATCAACTCAATCCCTGTAAGTCCATCCATTTCGATATCCAGAAAAATTAAATCAATGGAATGCTCTTTCAAAAATCCAATGGCTTCAATAGCATTCTGAAAAGTGGCAACCAAATTGAGGTAGGAAACCTGACCGGCAAATTCTTTGGTTCGTTTCATGGCCAAAGGCTCATCCTCAATAATGATGCATTTAATTTCCATCTTTCAAATGAATGGTTAGTGATACAGTAAACCAGTGTTCCGATTGATTGATAATTAATTCATGCTTTTTCGGATAAAGCAAATTTAATCTTTGTTTCATCGTTTCATTGCCTAATCCTTCATTTTTTACCACTTCCAATTGAGTTGGTTCATAGTAGTTTTTGCAAATCATTTTCACTGAATTTCCCCTGATATCAAATTGTATATCAATGGCATGGTCAATTGTCTTATTCTTGGAATGTTTAAATGCATTTTCAATGAAGGGAATGAAAATCATGGGTGCAATTTTCTGATTTTTTAATGCACCGGTCAGATTTAACCTGACATAGTTAAGATTACTGGAACGTATTTTTTGAAGATCTATGTAACTGCCTATTTGAGCAATCTCTTTGGACAAATCAGTTTCTTCCTCTTTGGTCTCATAAAGAACATACCGAAGAATATCGGATAGTTTCTTTAAATATTCAGACGCTATTTTGGGGGTTTCTTCAATCAGTACATCAATATTGTTAAGCGAATTAAACAGAAAATGGGGATTAAGCTGGGCTTGCAGCAGCAAAAGGGCATTTCTGCTTTGAAGATGCTTTTTTTCGTAAATTCTTCTGTCGTATACCGCTTCAATCCACAGGAAAAAGCCTTTCATGGCTCCACCCAGTATACCACAAAAGAGCGCCATGACAGTCCAGAACAATAAAACCCCAAACATATGATTCTCGTTGTATCCACCCCATGTGAGTCTGAAGGTATATCCTGTTAAGAAACTAGAAATTAAGGCAAGGAGAGCAAAAAGCGAGTATTTTCGCATTACAAACAACTTGGGAATAAAGATTAAATAGAAGAGATAAAAGTTGATAAAAGGCCCAATTAGTGAACCGATTATTAGCATAGGAAACCAGGGAAGCCCCCAAGGACCATGCTGCCCATTATAAACACCCATTTCCAGATGGGTTAAAACATAGTAAGAGAGGAGAAAAATAATTTTTGTCCAGAGAATTAGGTTAACAAGGACTTCCATTGACTTTTTCATAATTTTAATTTTAAGTTTTAACTACTTAAAAGTCAATCTTTTTAATTTACCTATAAAATAAATTCTGTGAGCTTGGAACATTATCCTTTGAATTGTCCAAAACATCCAATGACTTCGTGGTTAAAGAGGTTATAATTATCATAAATTACTGTTGGTGCGTCCAAATATTCATTTCCAAACAAATGCCACTTTAGTCTTTATTATGAGAAAATCATGATTGTGGCGTTCTTAACTTTATCCTTTTGCCTTTATCCTTTATCCTTTTATTTGAGGGAATTACATACCTCCAAATTGATCTTCCTTATACGGGATTCATCCATCTTGATTACCTTCCTGTCGTAGGTCATCAATCCGTTTACTTCCATCTCAACATCGGTGGTCTGGGTATAGATAGCTGCTGAAAATCCGCGCGGTATCAAAGATTTCAGTTTTTCGGCCAGTTCTATATAGGCATTGGTGGCATCTTCAGAAGTTTTGTATTGAACATATCCCCAGTTTTTGTCCTTCACCCAGAGGTGGTTTTCGACAGGCAGGCCAATTCCTCCGTATTCGCCCAGCACGCAGGCTCTCTTGCCGTCGTACATCGCCAGGTCGGGTGCAGGGTAGTTGTGGATGTCCATCATGTCGCCGACAGGATAGAAATTGCCTCCGCTGGCGCTGTTGACCAGCCTGGAGGGATCGTATTGTTTGATCCAGGCAGCGATCTCCGGCGTCTTAAACTGGCCCCATGCCTCATTAAATGGCACCCAGGTTACCACGCACGGATTGGAGAGGTGCTGGTCGATGATCGCCTTCCATTCTGCCCGGTAATTCTCCTCCGATTCCTGGCTTCTTTCCAGTTCCTTGCCGTTGAAATAGTTGCGTTGCTGCCACTGCGGACTCACATCCCCGCTGGGCATATCCTGCCAGACCAGGATTCCCTCCTTGTCGCAATGATAGTACCATCTTGCAGGCTCGACCTTCACATGCTTGCGGATCAGGTTGAATCCAAAGTCCTTCGTCTTTTTGATGTCGAAGGCCAGTGCAGCATCTGTAGGAGCGGTGTATAATCCATCCGGCCACCAACCCTGGTCGAGCGGTCCAAACTGGAAGTAGTCGTGATTGTTGAGTTCCAGCCTGATGATACCTCCGGCATCCCTCTTTGTGGAAATCTTGCGCATGCCTGCATAGCTTTTCACCAGGTCCAGTTGTTTGCCATTCCTGGTAAGCGAAATCTCAAGATCATAGAGGAAAGGCGTTTCGGGACTCCATAGCTTTATATCACTGAGGCTAACAAGGGCTTCTTCTCCTGCTGCCGATTTTCCTGTACCAACAACCTTCCCCTGGTCAAGTACTTTCACCTCGATGATATCGCCGGGTTTCTTTTCCGCAGGCATCGCGGTTACAGCAAGCGTTTTACTGTCGATGTCGGGAATCGATTTTACCGAAGAAATGAAGTTTTCATTGACTGCTTCAATCCATACAGTCTGCCAGATACCTGTTACTGAGGTATACCAGATTCCCCTTGGATCTTCTACTTGTTTCCCTCGGGGTTGAAATCCCTTGTCGGCCGGATCCCAGACCCTGACTGTCAGTTTCTGGGCATCTTTGGCTAAATAGGGAGTTATGTCGAAAGTGAAGGCAGTGTAGCCACCCTGATGGCTTCCTACCTTTATGTCGTTGATCCATACATCTGCCTTCCAGTCTACGGCGCCAAAGTTGAGCAGTACCTTCCTGTTTTTCCAGGCAGCAGGTACCTGGAAAGTCCGCTGGTACCAAAGTTCATTTGCCTGGCCTACTTTCTTCTGGACACCTGAAAGACTCGACTCGACGGCAAAGGGCACAAGGATTTTCCCGGCAAATTTTGAGGGCAGCCCTGCCCCTTTGGAAAGAATTGTATAGTCCCATAATCCGTTGAGGTTTTGCCATTCACTCCTTACCAGGATCGGACGGGGATATTCTGGAAGTGGATTTTGGGGATTGACCTGTTCGGCCCATTTGGTTTTGATCAGGTCACCGGCGGGTTTCCAAGCCTGGCTGTAAACTGTGCCGGTATAAAACAAGGCAGACAGGAAGAAAATTAATTTTAAATTTTTCATAAGTTGATTTACTCACTTTTTTCTAATGAAATGAAAACATATTCGTAAATGTATAATTGAGAACTTTACCCGAAGTCTCTTCGAAAGACTTTCTAATATGATTGGTCCCTTTTTCTAGTGCGTACTTCTCGAGATTTATATGCTCATCAAAATTCGCAAAAATATTTTTGTCCTTATTGACTAATATCATCTTACTACAGGTGACCGTATATTTCCCTTTTTGAGAATTGATCATTACAAACCCCGTATTTTTGTATACTTTCATGTACAAAGGGGTGCGATTATATCCTATGACCTTGCAATCAAAATCCAAAAGCTTTAGATCTCCAGTGATTTTATTGTCGTTTATACTCATAGTATCAAAAATGTCTGCCTCCTTCACCTTTTGCTGAATCTGCTCAAAAGTCAAACTGGAATAATACACTTTCTGCCAGTAAAGTTCATTTTCTGCTGCATTAAAATAGGTCGTTGTAATCGATAAACTATAAAGCAAGATGAATATGGCGTATAAGGGACCAAATCCATGAGATAAACCAAATAAAGTATTACTCCTTATGTAAGATAAGAACATGGCACGTAAAAGGCCCGAAAAAGTCAAAGGAGATTCTTTCAATGTCTAATGAAAAGATTAGTAAATATAAAAGAATAAGCGGCAAGTTTGGCAAGGTGAAAATAATATTAGCTCAAGTCCATAGTATATTGAAGCGACTAAAGTACCTTTATGAGTTACTTCAAATTATCGTTCTGCTACATTTTTTTCTGATAGCTAAAAGCCAACAGCTAATAGCATTTAGCTGATTCTTGCCACAACACGTACCGGCGAACTATCAGCCTTGATTTTAAGCGGGAAAGCCAGGAGTTCAAATTCGTTGTATGGCAGCAGCGAAGCTAAATTAGTCAGATTTTCGATAATCAGTATATGGTTGTTGAGCAGGATATCGTGGATTTTGAACGGTGCATAATCGGGCGAGGGGAAATCCATCCCGATCATCTTTGCCTTTTTCTTCACAAGAAGCAGGGCTGTATTTTCGCTTAGGACTGGATAGGTGAGATAATAGGTTTCCTGCTCGTAGAATTGATCATAACCCGTATAAAAAAGGACGACGGATCCCGGAGAAAGATGATCCAGCGTGTTTTCGGGAAGATCAATCACATTAAGCCCTATTGCGTTGACTAAAAATCCGGGTCCGGCAAACATCCCTACAGGGAGTTCATCGATCCTGGTAAGGGAAGAGGTCAGATGCATCGGACCATCCACGTGGGTGCCTGCGTGCATGCCGGTAGAGAGGACGAAATTCGAATGGCCATCTTTCTGAAGTGTGGCGACCTGTTGCAGGGATACCGGCACATCCCCGGGGTAAACGGGCATTTCATCAGAGATTGGCTGGGTGAGATCGAGGTAGAGTGCCATTAAATTTTCGATTTTCGATTTTGGATTTTCGATTACGCTCACATCAAAATTAGTGAATTATCCTGATTTAAAAATTTGGGAATGATATCCAAATTCAATCAATTGATTTTTGGACTTCCACCCAACATCATGGTTTGATGCAATCCAAAATCGAAAATCGAAAATCGAAAATTGTTTAAATTCTGATCAGGGCGCTCTCTTTCACCCATCCCTTGTTGCCATCGGCGAGTCTGATTTCGATCCAGTCGCCCAGTTTGTCTGTAATCTGAACGCTGAGTCCTTCATGAAGGATAAAGAGTTCGGTACCTGTTTCGCTTGGCGAACCTTTCATGCGCACACTCCGTTCTGTAATGACACCGCTGTTGTGATTGACAAGTTTGCTGCGCTGACTGGATCCAAAAGAGAAAGTCAACAGGCTATAAGCTAGCGTGATAATGGCAAGCCAGAAAGTGAGTTGTTTGTTGCGGATCGTGGAAGCAAAAAGGAACAACGCAAAAAGGAACAAAAACAGGAAAAAGCTTATCAGTGAATGGGTCCCCCAACTGTCGGCAGACCTTGAGTTGATTAGCTCATGCCACCAGCGCAGGAATCCGGGCTCCGGCAGGAGATCGATGTTGTCTATTACCTGCTTTTTGGTCATCTCAAGGTTGAAACGGGCATCTTCACTGGTGGGATTGAGTCTCAGAGCCCGTTCATAATTGAGGATGGCAAAAGTGATGTTGTTGGTCTTGTAAAGTGCATTTCCCAGGTTGTAGTACAGTTCAAAAGATTCGAATCCCTTGGCTGCAATGGCTTCGTAAGTCTGAACGGCTGCCGCATATTTTCCTGAAGTATACAACTGGTTTCCTTTTGCCAGCGAATCCAGTAATGCAGCAGGTTGTGCCATGACCGTTTGTGCCCCGCAAAAGAGGAGCAAAACGAGTAAGTATTTTTGAATATTTCTTTTCATATTTTCTTCAATTGGATATTTCATAATTGTCAATTTTCAATTGTCCATTGTCAATTACTTTATCTCTTTTTCCATCACAGACATGACTTCCATTGCTTCATCGTAGAGTTCCTGCATCTTGGCAGAACCTCCGCCCGGTGCATACCTGGCATATTCGCAGGTGTCGAGAATCTGCACAAACCTTTCGATGATGGCCGTTGAAACTGCATGCCTGGTCAGCTCGTCAGTCGCTTTTTCCCTCGACAGTTCTGAAACGGCAATGGTCAGTTTGTCGCTCAGGTAACCCCAGAAGGCGCGTTCAATGGATTCATAGAATTTCTCGTCTGATCCTGTCTTGAGATGGCCGCTGGCTTCCTTCAGTCTTTTCAAGGCTACCTTACTCGCTTTTTTATTTTTCATCCTGGCCACATTGGCATTCTCCTTGATCCGTTGTTGGTTGAGCAGATATATGGCAAGCAGTACAAGTGCTCCGGCGAGGTAGATTAAATAGAACATAAATGACCCAAAGAAGGTATATCCCTTCGCATAGAGTTTACCCGGAGTCGTTTTGATAAAGCGGATATCGGTCCCGATCTGCTTGAGATCCTCCTTGGCAACAGAATTGATGGTCTGGTTGCTGTGCGTTCCGTCGCCCTTCTCAACTTTGATCTGGTACTCCTCGGTAGTTTTGGAGACATATTTCTTGGTCCCTGTGTCGAAATAGACAAAGTTGATGGCCGGGATCGTATAGGTACCTGCGAATCGCGGCAGGAACAGATATTCGAAGGAGATGTTGCCGTTGAGTCCCTGGTCGGAAGCGCTGAAATTACTGTTTGTCTTTGGATCATACACTTCGAAATCGGCTGGGAAAGATATCTTGGGAGGATTGATCAGCTTGATGTTGCCGTTTCCTGTTACGTCCAATTTGATGGTGATGGCATCATTTTCCCTGACGTTCCGCGAGGTAATGGAGGAGTGGATGCTGAAATTGCCTACCGCACCCGAAAAACCAGCGGGTGGTGTGGGCAAAGGCAATACGTTGATGGAAACAGGGTCGCTGGTGATAGTGGCTTTTACGTTGGCGAATGAGTCGAAGAAATCGTCAAACATACTCTGCGATTTTTTGACCCGCTGCTGAACGATGCAGTCTATTTTTACCGATCCGATGGAAATATTGCCGGTCTGTTGCGGGAAAAGCAACGTTTTCTTCAGGGTGCCAACGTTGTAAATTTCACCATTGTAGGTTTCCCGTTGCAGGGATATTTGCTGTGGAAGCTGGATATCCTGCGCCCAGAAACCTTCGAAATTTGGAATGGAGATGTCTTCGAAGCCATTCAGGTTGACTTTTGAATAGATCTTGATGGTAGCCGTCAGATGCTCTCCCTTGTACAAGGAACGCTTGTCGAGGTTCATCCTGACGAAAAGGTCATTTCTGGAAACGGTGCCCGGGGTTGATGTGGGCGTATCCACGCCTCCGGTGGAAGGTTTGGCAGAGCCTTTTACAACTTCAATGGACTGCATATTGGATTTGTAATCTACACCATCCACATTGATGGTTGCCGGACTGATGTTGAACCTTCCCTCTTTTTTGGCACGCAAAATGTAAAGGTAGGAGAATGAAGCCGACTGGGAACTGACCCCGTTGATAATCTGGAAGGATGTACTCTGTGAGGTGGATGGCCCCATCAGTACATCAAAATCGCTCAGATCAGGAAGCCTGAGGTTCGATCCTTTTGCATTGACTGAAAAAGCAAGCCTGAACTGTTCCCCAAGTTCCACTACTTGTGGCGCTTCCATGGTGAAGGAAACCTTTTCGGCTGCCCATCCCGGAAGGGCGAACAGGAGGGCGATGAGTATGAGTCTTATCTTTCTGATGATCATGTCTATATAATCTATTTTTTATCTTTTGGCATCGAGTGCCTAAAATGCCTAAAGTATTTAAAGTGCCTAAAGTTACGCACTATTTAAATTTGTAGCCAAGTACTTTAGGCACACTAGGCACTTTAAATACTTTAGGCACTTTCTTTACCAATTCTTGTCCACATTCCTTTTCTCTGCCTTTAGCGCCTGGAATTTTTTGACTTTTTCCTGGGTCTGTTTCTCATCGTTTTCTAAGGCCTGAAGCATCTGCTCAGCATTCTGCTTGGATATTTTCGGCGGAGGTTGCTGTTGCTGCTGATCTTTTTGCTGATCCTTGTTCTGATCCTTATTTTGTTTATTCTGGTCCTTATTTTGATCCTTGTTCTGATCTTTGTTCTGGTCCTTATTTTTGTCCTTATCCTTGTCTTTATCTTTGTTTTTATCCTTGTCTTTGTCCTTGTTTTGCTGCTTTTTCTTCTCGTCCTCCTTCTTCATCTTCATGGCATAGGCAAGATTGTACTTGGTCTCCTTGTCGTTTGGAGCGATGCGCAGTGCCTTTTTGTACGTGGCAATACTCTCATCCAGTTTTTTCTGAACAAGATAGGAATTTCCCATGTTGTGAAAAGCCTTGGCCTTGTCGATAGGCAGTTCAGTTTTTTCTGCGATATTCTCGAACTCTTTGGCCGATTCATCCGCTTTTTTCTGTTTGTACAGCGCGTCGGCAAGGTTGAACTGCCACTGATGATCTTCAGGTTTGATCTCCAACGCCCGGCGGTAGGCAACCTCAGCCTTTCCAAAACTGATGGTGTCGAGTTTGGCGGTATCTTTCAGGCCAAGCTCATACATTTGATTTCCTTCCCTGACAAACTTACGTTCCTTCTGTGCATAGAGCACAAATCCGGAAATCAGCATAAATAGGGTTAAAATATATTGCTTCATACTAGTTGTTTTTGAGTTCCAAATAACCTGAAGTTCCGAAGCCATTTGTTTTTCCTGTCGAGAATCAGGAAGTCAAGCAGAATCAGTACAAAAGCCAGAGTCAGGAATAGTGGAAACTGATCGTTGTATTCAGAATATTCGCGGGATTCCATTTCTGTTTTCTGCATTTTCTCGATCTCGTTGAAGAGATTGTTCAGTCCAACTTCCGCATTGTTCGCCCGAATGTAGGAACCACCACCTGCCTGTGCAATCTGTGTAAGCATCGGTTCATCCAGTTTGGTTACCACGATGCTCCCGGATTTGTCCTTCAGGAAATCGCTGCTTCCCTCGGTAATCGGGATGGGAGCTCCCTGGGGAAGTCCCATGCCTATTGTATGTACTGTTATTCCCTTTTCCTGAGCCTTCTTGGCTGCACCGACAGCGTCATCTTCGTGGTTTTCACCATCCGTAATCACGATGATGGCCTTACTTCCCTGAAAGCTGGGAGAGAATGATTTCGTAGCCATCTCAATGGCAGCGCCAATGGCAGTACCCTGAACCGGCACCACATCTGTTGTGATGGATTCCAGGAATAATTTAGCGGAAGAATAATCGGAGGTAATAGGCAGTTGCACATAGGCTTGGCCTGCAAATACAACCAATCCAATCTTGTCGTTTTTAAGTCTTTCGGTAAGTTTTGCGATGGCCCTCTTGGCACGCTCCAGCCTGTTGGGCTTGATGTCCTGGGCTTTCATGCTGTTCGATACATCCAGGGCAATGATCAGTTCAACGCCCTTCCGTTTGGTGAGGGTCAGCTTTGAACCGAACTGCGGTTGTGCAAGGGCGGTGATCAGGCAGGAAACAGCCAGCAGCCAAACCCCAAATTTGATGATGGGCCTTCCGGCAGATATACTGGGCATCAGTTGTTCCAGCAGTGCCGGATCACCGAAACTCTTTAGGTTCCTGGTCCGGACGATCCTGTTGAAAAGAAATAGGAACACCAGCGCAGGGAGAACCAGAAAGATATAGAAATATTCGGGATGAGCGAATCTAAACGAATCCATATATTTTTATTGTCAGTGCGTTAGGGTAATTTTCTGAAATAGGTAAGCTGAAGAAACAACATGGCCAGCGCAAGAAGCAGGGCCGGAACAGCGTATCGCTTGTACTCTTCAGTTTTGGAGTTCAGCTCTTTGCTGTCAATCTTAGACTTCTCTAGTCTGTCGATTTCCTTGTAGATTTCGGCCAGTTTCAGGTTGTTTGTGGCCCTGAAATATTTTCCGTCCGTCAGCGTGGCGATGGATTGCAGGGTCTTTTCATCAATCTTGACTTCAATATCCCTCATCTGGATGCCAAAGGGCGTCTGCACCGGGAAGGGAGCAGTGCCGATGGTTCCAATGCCAATAGTGTAAACACGGATACCGAAAGTCTTGGCTATTTCTGCCGCGGTAATCGGGGCTATTTCGCCCCTGTTGTTTTCACCGTCGGTAAGTAGGATGATGACCCTGCTTTTGGCCTCGCTGTCCTTTAGCCTCGAAACGGCATTTGCCAGTCCGAGTCCGATTGCGGTACCGTCTTCAATCATACCACTTTCGATGTTGTGAAAGAGGTTGAGCAGGACGGCGCGGTCGGTCGTCAGCGGGCATTGCGTAAAACTCTCGGCGGAGAAAATCACGAGTCCCATTCTGTCGAATTCCCGGCCGGCGATAAATTCGCTGGCGACGTTTTTGGCTGCTTCCAGTCGGTTTGGCTGGAAATCACGCGCCAGCATCGATCCGGAAATATCCAGCGCAATAACGATGTCAATCCCCTCGATGGTTTGATTGCGCCAGCTGCTGGAAGATTGTGGCTTGGCCATTGCTGCAATCAGCAACGACAGCACAACAAGTTGTAACGCAAATAGTGTATGGCGCAGATAGTGCTTCCAGGTTTTTGGGGAACCCACAAAAGGAGCAACAGACGAAATTCTCATGCTGGCGCTCGATTTCCTTTGCTTCCAAATGTACCATCCGATAATCGGAATCAGTATCAGCAGCAGATAAAAATAATCGGGTCGTGCAAATGTGATACTGTTCATGGCTGCTCATTTATTTCGTTGGAACCTGAAATAACTTTCTCCTCCGAAACCTCCTGTGGCTGAGAAACTGTTTTTTTAGCAGCTTCAACAGGCATTTCGGGCTTGGTCTCCTCCACAAGGTTATAAGCCTGCACCAGAACGAAATGGTTTTCGTCGGCCAGCGGAGTATATTTTGCAAATTTTACAAGATCTGCAGTATCCAGTGTTTTCTGTAATCCGGTGAAGAGTTTTCCCTTGATCTGGGAATTTTCTCCCTTGAACTCCGAGAGGATCTCATAGGTAGTCTGTTCCATGGCTGGTACCGAATACCTTTCCTCCAGGTAAACCCTGAGGATGTCTGTCAGTCGGGTATAATAATCCTTTACCTTGTCGTGTTGCCAGAGTTGTTCTTCCTTCAGCCTGTCAAGTTCGCTCAATGCTACCACATGAGGCGGTAGTTTGGGCTTGGCAGGCAGACTGAACAATGGAATGTTCTTTTTTCTTCTGTTGATGGCATAGATAATCAGGAAGAGAATAGTTGCCAGAAGAATAAATCCAATGATCCAGGGTGCAATTTCCTTGAAAGTGACAGGTGCCCCATAAGGTTTCTTGATATCGGCAAAACCTTTTTTCAGATCCACATTGGGTACTTTCACGAACAGCGAAAGTGTATTGCTGCGAAGGGTGTCGGGAGTAATCCTGGTTTGACCAACGAATAAAAAAGGTTTGATTGGATGAGGTCCGCTGTCGAAGGCGGTGATGATGTAACTCTGACGCATCTGCAAGGTGCTGCCGTCCAGTTTGGAAGAGTCCCTCGCAGACCTGGAAACCACTTCAACCCCATAGCCCAGACTATCTTTCAACTCAGGAAATGTCAGTTTGGTCCCAACAGGATATTCGGCGACAAGGATCATCTTGATCTGGTCACCCAGCCAGATGGAATCCCTTTCCAGGGAACTGCTCACCTTGACCTGCTGAGCCATGACCGGCTTGATGGACGGCAGAAGAATCAATAAGATCAGGATATATTTCAGTTTAAACATAATTTAAATCAAAGTTTGTGTTCTCTTTTCTTGAAAAGCGCAACCAGCGATTTGACATAATCTTCTCTCGTATTGATACTGACAAAATCGATTCCGGTCTTCTTTAAAAGGGTTTCCATCTCTTTTCTCGAATTAAGCCAATGGAAAAGGTAACTTTTGCGAACCGAACTGCTCGAAGTATCAACCCAGATATATTCACCTGTTTCGGCATCCTTGAGCTTGATCATCCCCACGGAGGGAAGTTCTGTTTCCCTCTCATCGTAAATATGAAGGGCAACCAAGTCATGCTTGTTGTTGGCGATTGAGAGAGCCTGTTCCATGCCGGCGTTCTGATCCATGAAGTCTGAGATCAGGAAGGCAGTAACGTGCCTCTTCATAGCATTAGTGAGATACTGTAATGCCAGTGGCAGGTTGGTCTTGCGGGATTCTCCCTGGAACTCGATCAATTCGCGGATGATACGTAGTGTATGCGTGCGTCCCTTTTTTGGAGGGATGAATTTTTCAATCCGATCGGAAAAGAAGATGACGCCGATTTTATCGTTGTTCGAAATAGCTGAAAAGGAAAGTATCGCGGCAATTTCTGTAATCAATTGCTGCTTCATCCGGCCTACGGTACCAAAATCGTTCGATCCGCTCACATCAATGAGCAACATCACCGTTAACTCACGTTCCTCTTCGAAAATCTTGACGAACGGGTGACTATAACGGGCCGTCACATTCCAGTCGATGTTGCGGATGTCATCCCCGAACTGGTACTCGCGAACCTCGCTGAATGCCATACCACGACCCTTGAATGCGCTGTGGTACTCTCCCGCAAAGATGTTCCGGGAAAGGCCACGCGTTTTTATCTCGATTTTACGGACTTTCTTTAATAATTCAGTTGCTTCCACAAGTGATATATTGGTTAAATCAAAGCACTAACGAGAAGTGCCTAAAGTGACTAGAGTGCCTAAATTGCCTAAAGTTATGGAAGACAAGATTTGTGTTTTTAAATCTCATATCTCATCTCTTATAGCTCATCTCTCTACTAAGGTACTTCTACCGTGTTGAGGATCTCGCTGATGATCTCTTCTGCAGTGAGATTGTTGGCTTCGGCTTCGTAACTCAGACCGATACGGTGACGCAATACGTCGTGGCAGACGGCACGAATGTCTTCAGGGATCACGTAACCGCGGCGTTTGATGAACGCATAGGCTTTTGAGGCCTGTGCCAGGCTGATGGAAGCACGCGGAGATGCGCCATAAGTGATCATCTCCTTGTACTTGGCCAGACCATGCTCGGCAGGTTCGCGGGTAGCGAATACGATGTCGATGATGTACTTCTGGATCTTTTCATCCATGTAAACTTCCTTAACGACATCCCTGGCGCGAATGATATCGGCGGGCGTAACCACAGCTGACGCTTTTGGGAATTGCTTCAGCAGGTTCAGCTGTATGATCAGTTTTTCTTCCTCCTTTTTTGGGTAGTTTAGTACTACTTTCAGCATGAAACGGTCGACTTGTGCTTCCGGCAAACGGTAGGTGCCTTCCTGTTCGATAGGGTTTTGTGTAGCCATGACCAGGAAGAGGCTGTCGAGTTTGTAGGTATGGTCACCAATCGTGATCTGACGCTCCTGCATCGCTTCGAGCAGCGCCGATTGAACCTTGGCAGGTGCACGGTTGATCTCATCAGCCAATACAAAATTGGTGAAGATGGGACCTTTCCTGACCATAAACTCTTCTTTCTTCTGACTGTAAATCATCGTTCCGAGCAAGTCGGCGGGAAGAAGATCGGGGGTAAACTGGATACGTGCGAATTTGGCATCGATGGTTTGCGCAAGGGTATTGATGGCCAGCGTCTTCGCCAGTCCCGGAACCCCTTCAAGCAATATGTGCCCATCCGACAATAAACCGATAAGTAAACTTTCAACCAAATGTTTCTGACCGACGATGACCTTGTTCATCTCCATGGAGATAAGATCTACAAACGAACTTTCGCGTTGGATTTTTTCGTTCAATTCCCGAATATCTACTTTTTGATCCATAATCTTAAGGATGATTTTATTTAAAATGTTAAAACGGAACCAAAAATAGTATTTTGATCCATTAATGAAATTAAGAATCTATTAAAAAATGTTAACCAATATAGATTATACAAATAAACACAAATATTACCCGACCTAACCACCAATTACTCTAATTACACGAATTAAGAACCCAAATTAATCTTTCTTAACCACAAATAGCACAAATTGGCACAACAAACCCCGGCCTAACCACCAATTACACGAATTACACAAATTATAAGAAAAATTGAATTTTTTCGTTTAACTGATTTGTTTGCTGTAACTTGTAGGTACCAATAAATTGACTGCCAATGAGAACAATAGAGGACGATTTAATTTACAGGGACGAATGCTATCAGATTGTTGGCTGTTGCATGGATGTACATAAACAACTAGGGTGTGGATTTAAGGAGGCAATCTATCAGGAAGCATTGGAAAGGGAATTTGTCGATAATGCCTTGAGTTTTGAAAGGGAGAAGAGACTGAAGATTCAATATATAGGTAAATATCTGAAGAAAGAACATACCCCTGATTTTGTGTGTTGTGGTAAGATTGTTCTAGAGTTGAAAGCCGCCCGTGAATTGACAGAAATACACCAAGCTCAACTTTTCAATTATTTGAAAGCTTCCAAATTTCGAATGGGTCTCCTTTTCAATTTCGGTGAAACCTCACTACAATTCAAACGATTCATTCTCTGACACAAAATAATTTCTTCTTAAATTCGTGTAATTGGTGTAATTCGTGGTTGTAGAAGGGTTATTTGCGTAATTTTGCTAAAAAATCAGTGTAATCATGAGGTATTTTGTTCAGCTTTCTTACGATGGAACCAACTATCATGGCTGGCAGGTTCAGCAGAATGCCCGTTCGGTCCAGGAGGAGGTTGAAAAGACTCTTTCCGTCATTTGCCGTGAACCTGTAGAGGTGGTAGGGGCCGGCCGAACAGATACTGGCGTCCATGCCGTTTTTTACATCGCCCATTTTGACAGTAACCTGGATTCCCTGGATGATGAAAAAACAGTTTTCAAATTGAACTGTCTTCTTCCCAATGACATCGCGGTACAGAAGATTTTTAAAGTCAGGCCGGATGCCCATGCCAGGTTTGACGCCACCTACCGGGAATACAAATATTACATTTCACGCAACAAGGATCCTTTTACGTTCAGATATGCCGACAAGGAAAACCGTGATCTGGACTTGGCCATGATGAACGATGCAGCGCAAACCCTTTTTGAATACACGGATTTCACCAGTTTCAGCAAATTGGGCAGTGACGTTAAGACCAACAATTGCAGGATATTCAAGGCAGTTTGGGAAGACATGGGCGATCACCTCATCTTTACCATCCGGGCCGACCGTTTCCTGCGCAACATGGTTAGGGCCATTGTTGGAACCCTGCTGGAAGTTGGATTGGGAAAGAAAACCATTGAGGATTTCAGGAAGGTGATCGATCAAAAGGACCGCAGCAGCGCCGGCGCCAGCGTCGCCGCCAAGGGCTTGTTTCTTGTGGATATAGGCTACCCGGATACAATTGGAAAATTGGAAAATGTGGAAATGTGACAATTCGACTATTCGGCAATTCGACAATAACGGTAGGCTTGAGCCGGGTAATATGAATAGAATTCGGTAACCTCCTCAGAGTAAAAATATTGTTCGTTCAATTTCCTCTCAATGCCGTCAGTATACATCCATTTAATTCAGGGATCAAAAAACTTCCAATCGTCGAATTGTCGAATTGCCGAATTAGCAAATTTATCCTTTCCAGATTTCCCAGGCGGCAAGGGCCTGCAACTCCAGCATTTCCAAACCGTTTTTGATGGTCGTACCATGATCAGCACCTTTCTGAAGAAACTGCGAAACGGCAGGATTGTAAACCAAGTCGTACAATATATGCCTTTCACTTAGATATTCATAGAGGATTTCCGGAAATTCTTCTGTTTTAGGGAAAGTACCGAGGGGAGTGGTATTCACAATCACCGTATATTCCTCCAGCATTTGTTCGGTAAGCTGTGCATAAGTGATAGTACCGTCTTTCCGGATTTCCCTTGAAACCAATTGTGCCTGAATGGAAAGGCCTGCCAATGTGGTCATGACGGCCTTGGAAGCGCCTCCAGTTCCAAGAACCAAGGCTTTCTTGTGATGCGGTTTCAATAGCGGAGTAATGGAGTTTCTGAATCCGATGAGGTCGGTATTGAATCCCTTTAGCTTTGTCTCACCTCTCGTCCTTTCGATTTTAACGGTATTGACAGCCCTGATGGCAGCGGCGTTTGGATCGCAACTATCCAGAAAGGGAATGATCGCCTCCTTGTAGGGTATGGTAACATTGAAGCCAATGAGTCCGGGATGTTCCCTGATTACGCCAGGAAGCAATGAAATATTGCTGATTTCAAAATTAAGGTATTCCGCATCTATCGATTCCTGCTCAAAATAAGCAGTGAAAAACCGCTTCGAAAAGGAGTGGGACAAGGGGTAACCGATCAGACCGTAGGTTTGCATGAGATTTAACTCTCCTCTCCGGGGATATTGTACTTCTGAATCAGCTCTGTCACCCAGTCCATCAGCAGGAAAGTGGGGAAATTTTCCAGAAAATCAATATGGGCGCCAAAATCTTCAGTCAAGGCACATTCGAGTTTTTCCCTCGCTGCATCAAAGTTGTCCATAAAGATGTAGAATCCGGCTTGCCTGTATAAAATGGCAGCGCAGTAGGCTTCAGAATTTTCAGCCTCTTCCAGTATTTTTATTGCCTCCTCAAAAAGATCTTGATTGAACATCAAATCCGCATAGGAGAGCCAATATTCTGCAATTTCATTGTCCAGTTCGAGCGCTTTCTGGTAGGCAGTCTTAGCCTCCCTGAAACTTCCAAGTGCAGCATGAGCCTTCCCCAGTGCGTTCAAGCATTCCGCACAATCCGGATTGATATCCAGAGATTTAACCAGAAGTGGCAAAGCGTCAATCGCCCGATCGTTGATCAGCATCACAAGTCCTGCGCCAAACCATCCATCTGAACAGTTTGGCTCCATTCGGATGGTTTTGTCATAGAAAAGTTCGGCATTTCCGTAATCATCCATCTGGAAGAAGCAATCCGCCAGGTAAAGATGGGCATCTACCGAATCGGGATCAATTCTCAGGTAATCATGATAAGCGGCTACTGATTCGGGGAAACGTTCGATGGCAGAAAGGGCATTGGCCTTGTTGAAGATTGCTGCTGAATAGTTTGCATCTATAGCCAGGGCAAAGTCGTAGGCATCAATGGCCCTTGCATAATCTTCCTGCCGGTTGTAAATAATTCCCAGATTGTACCAGGCTGATTCGGAGAAAGCATCAATATCGAGGTATTTGTTGTAATATTCGATGGCATGCGGATCATCCCCTACTTTTTCATAGCAAAAGGCTATGTCGTATAAGACGGGTTCATGATCCGGATTTTCCGCCAGCGCTTTTTGAAGGTAGATCAGAGCTTCCTCGTAAGCGCCTGTCTGAATGAAAGATATGCCAATATTGTAGAGAAGTTCATCCCGGTCTTCGAAAGCATACAATTCAGCTTTCTTGAAATACTCATTGGCCCGGTGGTATTCGCCTTTCATGTTATGGCAGGTGCCCAGCATCATCATCACATCCGGGTTGGTATTTTCGATCTCTTCAAGCTGTTTCAGCAGGTGGATCGCCTTCTGAAGTTTTAGCTGAGAAAGGTATATCTGCGCCTTTTTAATTTTGACGATAATGGAATTGGGATGCTGCCTCAGGGCGATCTCGCATGCCTGTAACGCATTGGAAAACTGACTCTTGTCGATATATTGATCCGCAATGAATTCGAAGTCTGCCACGTCGAAGAACTCCGTACGCTGTTCCGTCAGCATCTGTTTGTAACGCTTCAGTACACCGGCAAATTCCTTGCTTTCAAAATTATCCCTGGACTCTTCCCACATCATATCAAGTGACTTAAAATCGGTACAAAGGTAATCAAAATTGGCTTAAAGCGGCTGATGTTCCGCCCTCAGCAGGTCATTTACTGTCTTAACAGGATTAAACGTGATAACAGGAACCTCCACAAAGAAAGTGATCCAGTCAGACATGGCGCCATTCCAGAGACCCGGTAGCTCTTGTGCTTTCAGTGGTTTTCCATCCTTCGATTTCGACGAGATAAAGCCTGTCTCAGGATCCCTGAAATCCGGAAGGTTGAATTTTTCTCCCTTGTAATTTCTGACACCGCAAACAAGATCGACCGGATTGAAGTGCGATGCCCTGGCTGCAATGGCAACTTGCGCAGGATTCTTCATGTCAATCTGGCTGCTCTCAACCACCTGTAGCGTAGTGGTGCCATCTGGTTGTAAAGCCCAAAATGGACCTCCTCCCGGTTCACCTTCATTCTTCACCATTCCGCATACCCTGATCGGCCTGTTCAATTTTGATTGGAGATATTTGATCCTTGATGATTTATCTGCAGGATATGAATTCCGGGAAGGCAGTGTACACAATTCTTTTTCAAGGTATTGAAGCATTTCTTCTATACTAACATCACTCAGGCTATCCGGATGGTCTAGTTGTTGCAAATATTCAAAAACCTTTTTCTGGTTTTCAAGTAGCCATCCGGCGATTGCTTTTTTGTACAAAATGGTCTCATCCTTGAGACGGTCAGGAACCACATTGTCGATGTTTTTTACGAATATCAGATCTGCATGAAGATCATTGAGATTTTCAAGAAGCGCCCCGTGGCCGCCCGGTCTAAAAAACAATTTTCCTTCCGTGGTCCGGAAAGGTTCATTCTTTTCATCTACCGCGATAGTATCGGTGGAAGGTTTTTGTTCTGAGAAGGTTATTTCATATTTCACTTCATACCTTTTCTCCAGTTCTGCTGCCGCCGATTCACATCTTCTCCTGAACAGCGAAAGATGTTCGGGTGATACGGTAAAATGGATACGTACAAGCCCGGCAGAATCCGTTCCATACAATGCCCCTTCTACCAAGTGTTCTTCCGCGGGGGTTCTGCTGACTCCTGCATACATGTGGAAATCGAGTAAGCCCTTGGGGAGGAAACCGTAATTCAACCCTTCCTGGGAAAGCAGAGCACGCAAGATTTCAACATATCTCATTTTCCCTGCGGTATCATTCAATGAGCCAAGTTTATCGCATATCTCCGGATAGAAAGCGAATTTGAACAATTGATCGAAAAATTTCCTGACGCTGTGTTGTTGTTCCTGGGCAAGCAAAAGTTCAGCTTCATCGTCGGTCAGTGCCTGCTCCTGGAAGGAAAACAACGACTGGAACATCCTGCTTGCGGCTCCCGATGCCGGGATAAACTTGACAGGAGTGACTCCTTTTCCGAGACAGCTTTCATAATAGGATACCATTCCGGCCGATTCTTTTTCAGTCAAACGGGTAATCCCATGGCCGATACCTGCCGCAGAAACGATGTTCAGGTAGGGAAATCCCTTTTTGAAGTGGGAGATCTGGCAGAGGATTTCCGGCAGGTTCCCGCCTCTTTCAGTGATCTGTTGCTGGTCCTTGGCTGTAAACATAGTATGCGGTTTTCTTCAGGCTGAATATAGGGAAATGAATATCATTACAAAAATATTTTGGGTTCAATCCCGGTAATATTTATACACATTCGGTTGTTCATTAAAATTTGCTGTTTCATGCATGAATTTACCACAAAGGACACTAAGTAATGCACGAAGGACTCTAAGTAAAAAAGATGTTTATTTCTTGGATTTAGACCTTTGTGTTCCTTCGTGTTTTCCGAGGCCTTTGTGGTTAAATTAATCTGTAATTTTTAATTTGTAATTTTCATCCTTGCTTCTGTTACTTTTGTACTCAAATTAAAGATCATGGAAATAAGGGAGTTCCCCTGGGGAAGCGACAAAAGATACAACGACTATTCGGCCTGGTTCAGGAGTAAGTTTGAAGGCAAAGTCCAGAAAATTTCCATTGATGCCGGATTTTCTTGTCCTAACAGGGATGGGTCAAAAGGAGTGGGTGGTTGCACCTACTGCAACAACAGGAGTTTCAATCCCGATTATTGCCGCATTGAGGAGAACATTACAGGCCAGATACTCACAGGGATAAGGTTCTTTTCATCCAAATATGCTACTATGCGCTACCTGGCCTATTTCCAGGCTTTCAGCAATACCTTTGCTCCTGTCGAAATACTGCGCCAGTCGTATGAAGAAGCGCTTCGACACCCGGAGGTCATCGGACTGGTGATAGCTACCCGCCCCGACTGTCTGAGTGATGAAATACTCGAATTGCTGGAGGAATTTTCAGAAAGGTGCTATGTTGCCATTGAACTCGGGATCGAAAGCTTCAGGGATGAAACACTGCAAAAAATCAACAGGGGGCATTCAGTCGCGGAATCAATGGCTGCCATTCGGAAAATTGCGGAAAGGAAGATCGACAATTGTACACATTTGATCCTGGGACTGCCTGGAGAAAGTGATGCGGATTTTATTTCGTTTGCCGAAACACTCTCCGGGTTGCCCGTTCATAGTGTCAAACTCCATCAGTTGCAGATTCACAAGGGAACAAGGATGGCATTGGAATACCGGGATCATCCTGAAAATTTCAACCTTTTTGAAGTGGACCAGTATGCCAGCCTGGTCGTAAGGTTTCTGGAGCATCTTTCGCCGGATATCATTGTCCAGCGTTTTGTCAGTTCTGCTCCCGCCAGCATGGTCATCGCCCCCAACTGGGGCATGAAAAACTACGAATTTGTCGCCAAAGTTGATAAACTTCTGAAAGAGGAGGATAGCTGGCAAGGGAGGTTAATGTGATAATTCGACGATTCGGCAATTCGACAATGGGGAACTGTTAAGAAGAGAAAGTGAGAAAATTTACCGGGTCACTGAGCGGAGTCGAAGTGACTTCCTGAGTTTGATGAAATATATCATTGGTCCCTGAGCGAAGTCGAAGGGGAGATTCGTATTAATCGACAATTCGATAATTACGGTCAGTTTGAGACGACAAATATTATAGTATTGAGCAATGTCAAAACTCAAAATTCACTTTCCGGACAACTCCCAATTGTCGAATTGTCGAATTATCGAATTGTCGAATCGTCACATTATTTCTTTCCGGCAGCTACCATATACATGCTCTCCGGATCAAAATAGGTGCGCGCTAGTTCGCGGATTTGCTCGGGGGTGGTGGTTTTGATGGTATGGATGATTTTGTCGAAATAACCAACCTCCAAGTCTGCTTCGTAAAGGGAAGAGAAACTCTGGGAACGCGCAAATGGTCCGTCGAAATCTTCCAGCATTCTTCCCAGCAGGAAACTGCGCAAGGGTTCGAGTTCTGATTCGGGAACGAGTTCCTCCTGCAGGCGCTTCATTTCAAAGAAAATCTCACGGATTGCCTCTTCCGTTTTTTCCGCTGTCACCTCCGCATGGATCATGAAAATAGCATCTCGCACAAAAGAAACCACCGATGCATGTATACCATAGGTGAGTCCTTTCTCTTCCCGCAGGTTACTCATCAGCCGTGAGCCGAAGTAGCCCCCGAAGATTGTGGTAAGCAGTTTCAGTCCGGCCGAGTCGGGGTGGTGCTGCGTAGGAACCCTTTTCCCAATCGTCACCGCATTCTGGTTGGCATTGTCCCGCTCAATGAAGATATTTTTTTCAGCGGAGCTCGCAACTTGAATCTGGTCTTTTTTAAAGGGATAAGGAGTTCCCCAATTCGTTCCGAAATTCTGCACGATTAATTTTTGGACATCACCATCCACGTCTCCGGAAGCGAAAAGGGTGGCATTGGCTGAGCAATAGTGTCTGATATAGTGACTTTTAGCCCCTTCAAGGGTCACCTCGTCGTAGGCGTCGGGTGAAGCAACCGGGGCATAGGGATGACCTTCTCCCATCAGGTTCCGCATGAAATTTCGCTGGGCGACAAGCCCGACTTTCTCCGCGTCCACAAGGGCACGTTGCTTACGTTTTTGTCTGGCTATCTCAAATTCATTTTCTGGGAAAGAAGCGTCCTGCATAATTTCGGCCAGCAGGGGAAGCAGATGGGGCAGGTGTTTCTTCAAAGCCAGTAATGATACATAGTTGTTGTCGTAATAGGGTACGGTGCTCAACTGGGCGCCATAGAAATCAATGCGGTCGGCAATCTCCCGCGCCGATTTTCCCGAAGTGCCTTCCGCGATCATCGAGGCAGCCATGATGCTTTCCAGTTTTGATTGCTCATACCAGTTCCCGGCCTTGAAACTGAAATCAAGTTTGACCACCTCCTGTGTTCCGCCGTAAAGGGTGAAAAATGAGGTACCACCCGGCAGCAACTGGTGTATAGGTTCTATAAAATCAATCTTTTCCACGGAATGAACCGGTGGGGCTATTTTTCTGAATGAACTCATTTGCCTGGGTTTTGTAGGGATAAGTAGTTGAGGGTGTTGCGATTTCCTTTCCGGAAAAGCTTTCCCGCAGTAGCCAGGAGATCAGCAGCGGTGATATCCCTGTATTTCTCACCCTGACGATTAATCTCCGAGGCATCCCCCATGATTTCGAAGGAAGCCAGTTGAATCGCTTTTTCGAGGTACCCGATCTCGTTGAGCAACAGGTCCGCTTCGACCCTGTTTTTTACTTTCTCAAGCTCGTAGGCCGTTATGGGTGTTTCGACGGTCATCATGATCTCTTCAAGCATTTTTTCCCTCGCCAGGTGAATGTCCACACCATGAGAAGCCTTGCCTGTTGCGATAAAGAGTCCGGGTTCATTCTCCCCCGAGAGGTATGCATCTGCCTCCGTGAAAAGCTTCTGCTCCTTTACCAGCCTGACTTCAAACCTGGATGAACTGCCGTTGGAGAGGATATCAGATAACAGATCAAGGATGTAGAATTCCTTTTCATTCCTCGCACCCATGTGCCAGGCCACGTAGAATGTATCGATCGGAACATCCCTGTTCACGGTGATTTCACGGTCTGATTCCTGTCGTGGTTCCGGCTTTCCGGTATAGGGATCGATCTCCCGATAAGGGATGTCGGCGAACCATTTTTCGGCCAGTTTGAATGCTTCGGACGTTGTAATGTTGCCGCTGATAACAAGCACTGCATTATTCGGCGCGTAATGATGGAAGAAAAAGTCCTTAACATCCTTCAGTGTGGCTGACTCGATGTGTTCGGGAACCAGACCGATGGTGGGCCAGCGATAAGGGTGTACCTTGTAGGCCAGATCGCGAAGGATATGCCACACATCCCCATAGGGTTTGTTCAGGTTGCGTTGTCTGAATTCTTCGATGACCACTTTTTTCTGAACATCCAGCCCTTTCTTCGAAAATTTCGGACCAAGCATCCTGTCTGATTCGAGCCACATCGCAGTTTCTATGTTGTTGGCAGGCAGCGTGATGTAATAATTGGTCAGGTCGTTGGAAGTAAAAGCGTTATTCGCGCCGCCTGCCCGCTGGACGGCCATGTCAAAATCGGTCACGTGAAGGGATCCTCCGAAAGTCAGGTGCTCAAAGAGATGCGCAAAACCGGTCTTGTCGGGATCTTCATGCTTCGATCCTACGTTGTAGCAGACATTGACAGCCACAAAAGGGGTGCTCTGGTCGGTGTGGACAATGACAGTTAGTCCGTTTGCCAGTTTTATTTTATCGAATTGAATCATACAATCAAAAATTGACCGGATTGCCTCTTCGTCGTACAGTTTTCCGGCTGTGATTTTTGTCAAAGATAGTCATTCCTTTCGATGCCGGATTTGCAAGATTTGTTCGTTGTAAAAAGTTACACAGAGTTGCACAGAGGAGCACAGAGTCACACAGAGAAATAATATAAGTTTGAAAAACTTGAAATGTTCAATAGCAAAGCCCTTCAAAAATTTAAGACCCTTTAAACCCATTAAAGCATTTGGGTATTCCTCTGTGTAACTCTGTGCTTCTCCTGCAGTTCCTCTGTGTTGCCCTTTTAATATCCTGAATGTTGCCGGGGATTGTTTTTATACAGTCTAAATAACTGTCAGTCCGATCATTCGTCCCTAAAATAGTTGACGGGCGAAAATTTAATTTGTAAACTCGCAACAAATAAAAAACTAACCGAATGATGGCTTTTTTGGTTACATTATCGGTTTTTTCGGGCCATTTTACTTATAATCATCAAATAATTATCCAATTTAAATTACAATGGGAAATTCAGAAAAACTTAAGACCGTAAAATTTTACAACGGTGATGTGACCCCCCTCGAAATGCACAAGGTACGTGTTGTTCAGAAACTTAACCTTTTACCAGTAGAGGAACGCAAGGAGTGTATCTTCGGAGCAGGATTCAATACTTTCCTGCTCATGAACAAGGATGTCTACCTCGACATGCTTACAGATTCAGGGACCAATGCCATGAGCGACAACCAGGTAGCCGCCATGAGTCAGGCGGATGATTCCTACGCAGGATCAGCAAGCTACACTAAACTCGAGAAGGCCATCAAAGATGTTTTCAATCAGAACTATTATCTCCCCGTCCACCAGGGACGAGCAGCTGAACATATCATTTCCAAAACATTTGTCAAACCCGGGACCGTCATTCCGATGAACTACCACTTCACCACCACCAAGGCACACATCGAAATGTGTGGCGGAACAGTGGAGGAGATCTACACAGACGAAGCGCTGAAGACCAAGAGCGATTTTCCTTTCAAGGGAAACATGGATGTCAACAAACTCAACAAGGTGATTGAGAAATGGGGAGCCGAAAATGTCGCCTTCATCCGTTTCGAAGCAGGCACCAACCTGATAGGCGGTCAGCCTTTCTCCATGGCAAACCTGCGCGAAGTATCCGCAATCGCAAAGAAACACAACATCAAACTTTTGATGGATACAAGTCTCATTAACGAAAACCTCTATTTCATCAAAGTCAGGGAAGCCGGTTACCAGGAGGTTCCGTTGAAGGATATCATGCATGAGATGCTGAGCTATACCGATTTTTCCTACTTCTCAGGCCGCAAGGTCAGTTGCACCCGTGGTGGAGGTATCTGCACCAACGACCGTGCCATCTATATGATGATGCGCGACTGGGTTCCACTGTTCGAAGGTTTCCTTACCTACGGCGGTATGAGTGTACGCGAGATTGAAGCCATGGCAGTTGGATTGTATGAATCGCTCGATTTCGACGTGATCAGCCACTCTCCCTCTTTCATCAAATACCTGGTCGATGCGCTCGATAAGAGTGGTATTCCCGTAATCACTCCGGCAGGAGGCTTGGGTTGCCACCTCGATGCCGGACAATTTATCAGCCATGTACCCCAGACCCAGTATCCGGCAGGAGCTTTGGCCGCAGCGCTTTATGTTGCCTCCGGGATTCGTGGCATGGAGCGCGGAACTATATCCAGTGTGCGTGATGCTGACGGAAACGATATCCTGGCAGATGTGGAACTATTACGCCTGGCCTTCCCGAGAAGGGTATTCACCCTTTCGCAAGTCAAGTATGCCGAAGACCGTATCAAATGGCTCTACGACAATCGTCATCTCATCGGTGGACTGGTGTGGACAGAGGAACCTCCTGTACTCCGCTTCTTTGTGGGCAAGCTCCAGCCCATTGGTGACTGGGTGGACAAACTCGTTGCCAAGTTCCGCAAGGACTTCGGAGACAGCCTTTAGTACACTGAATTCCATATCATAAAAAACGCCCTGCAATTTAATTTTTTTGCGGGGCGTTTTGTTTCGGAGGAGTGTGCTCAGTTAATTCAGTGATTTAAGATTTTCCAATGCCTCCGGAACATATTGATGTATACTTTTAATAGTCGGGCAATTTTCCAGCTTTTCACATTCCGCACAAGTCAGGAAGTTTTTTGAATTGGCGCAATTTCTGATTTCACATTCTGCACAATGTGAAAATTTTATGCCGGCTTCCCTGCAACCCGTGCAATTAATCCTTTCAGGTGAAATACCGGCATGATATTGAACTTTCCATTTTTCGGCGGTTTGGAATCGCAATTCATTGTCATCTGCCAATGTTGCAATTCTTGCATCACAACTGGCACAGTCTAAGCCACAACACGCAATAACTTTTCCCATTTTTTCTGTTTTGATGATGAATAATATTTAAAAACAATTTGTTAATCTCAGAAAATGGCAACCATTGGAGAAGTATTGTACCGTTGTTTTTTTAACGGTCTGGTTCATTCAACTTTAATCGGTTTTTTGTAATTCAAATTTAAAGTTTTTGTTGCAGATTTTAAAAAATCAGTGATATTTTCGTTGAACACTTTTTTACAGTTAATTCTATATGCTGTTATTCTGCATAACGGCTGAGGTCAGAACAAGTGGTAGATTTTTAGGCATTTAGATGTAAATAAACACCAATACTTTTGCATGCGACGATGCTTCAAAAACACTCCAAACCCCACAATTATTTATTGCCATGTATTTTAATTTCAGCCATTTAATTATCAATTATTCACAACTATTTTTGAAATACTTTTTGATTAAAGAAAATAATTCCGCTTTGTTAATTGGTTTTGAAAGATAGTCATCACATCCGGCCTCTTTTATTTTAAACTCATTGCCACTTTGTGCATAAGCGCTGATTGCGATGATTGGCAAGTCAGTTCGGAAAGATTTGATCAAAAGAGTTGCTTCAATGCCATTCATGACCGGCATTTTAATATCCATCAAAACGAGGTTGATATCTGGATGTTTCTTGCATAAATCAACTGCTTCTTGTCCATTGCAGGCTCGTAAAATTTTGCTGTCGTTTCTCAACAATTTTTCAATATAAATAAAACTAAAATCATCGTCTTCAGCGATTAATAGAACAGGTATCCCTTCTACATTGATTGCATTTGTCAAGTTCTTCGGGTTTGAAGAAGTTGTTGGTATACTATTTGGAAGAGTTAAGAACACTGTTGTCCCCACATTTTTTGTCGAATCTAAACGTATTTCTCCGCCAAGCAATTGTATCATGCCTTTAGCAATAGATAACCCTAACCCATTTCCCTCATGACCGCGTGTATTTGAAACATCTTCCTGCACATAGTACTTGTATATAAACTCTTGCGCATCCTTTTCAATGCCTTTGCCTGTGTCTTTTACGAAAATTTCGATTTCATTATTTTTTTGTTCAAATCCAAGAGTAACATTTCCTTCTTTCGTAAATTTTATTGAATTATCCACAAGTTTAGAAACAGCCTTTCGCAGCATTTCTCCATCCGTAATTAGGAAAAACTGATCAGCACAATCTGGGAATTGCATTTTAAGCCCCAGATTCTTTTTCTTAGCTGGTTTTTGAAAATGCTCAAGCACATTGGTCAACAAAGAAGAAATTTCAACAAGTTGAGGATGTACTTCCATATTTCCTGAAATAATCAGGGATATATCCATAATATCGGTAATGGTATTCATCAAACGGATGCTGCTGAAATTTAAAATTTCCAAATATTCCTCCTTTTCTTCAGTCGTAATACCGGGTTGAATTATAAACGGGGCAAACCCCAGGATCCCATTGAGCGGGGTTCTGATTTCATGCGAAATATTATTCATAAAAGCAGTCTTTAAGCGATCGCTTTCTTCTGCATGTTCCTTGGCTTTGATAAGTTCCTGTTCTGCCCTCTTGCGTTCAGTTATATTTTCATGCATAAAAACAAATCGTTCTGGCTTATCACCTCTCTGTTTTAGAGGGAATAGAAGCGCACGAATCCAGAGGGGAATGTCAGGAGCTTCGGGAACTACCTCATGTGCATTAAAATAGATATCAGGCAGATGCACAATTTCCCCATTTTTGGCATGCAAAATAAGTTTCTCCATTTCCGGACTTTTACGCGTTAGGTCATCGAAAATTGAAAAGTCAGTAGGCGGGAGTGTTCCAAATAATTGGATATAGGCCGGATTTCCACGAATCGTAAATCCGTCTTTATCAACAATTTGAATTGACATGGGATTTTTATCTATAATATCATTCAACAAGGCTTCCGCTTGTCTTCGATCAGTAATATTCTCATGCATGATAACTATCCTGTCGGGTATTCCATTGTTATTATTTAATGAAAACCCAATAGCTTTGATCCACACCGGAGAATCAGGGAAGGAAGGATCAACATCTTTTACGTTGAAGTGAGAATCAGGAAAGTACACAATTTCACCTTTCTTAATCTTTTCAAACAATTCGCCAAAGCCTTGTTGTAATAACTGAGTATCTTTAAAGATGGAATAGTCAGCGGGGGGGCGAACGCCAAAAAGTTTTGTATGAGCCGGATTAATTTGAATAGCATAACCTTCCATATTCAGGATTTGAATTGATATCGGATTTTTTTCAATGATATCCCTGAATATTGATTCGGATAATTTGTGTTCAGTAACATCCTGAAGGGCGCCAAAAAGACCCGCAATGTGCCCCATTGAATCAAGCTTAACGCCCCCAAATGCATTTACATTCCTTATTCTACCATCGGGGCGGATGAGTTCAAGTTCAAGTTGGAATTCGTCAGCTGTTTTCATTACTTTTTCAACAGCGTTTTTCAAGAGATGCCAACTTTCCGGAGTAAAAATGTTGGCATGTTCAGCATAGCTTAGTGCAGGAAGTTTGGGGTCGAGACCGGCAATCTTAAATAGCTCATCGGACCAGATTATCTTTTCCGTTTTAGTGTCCCAATCCCATACCCCAATTTGTGCCAGTTTTTGCGCTTTACGAAGACTGTTCTGGCTTTCCTGGAGTATATTTTCCGAGTGCTTCCGTTCCAGAAGTTCAGTTTCTACAGAATTCTTTAAGGAATTGTACTTTTGCTTCAATTCCAGCAATTCTTTTATAAGTTGTTCTTTTGTTTTGTCTTGAAGGTCCACAGCAAAGTTGTTTTTAAAGATAGGCTTTTCAAATACTTTTATTGCATTGGCTAAAACGTTTTGAGGTCAGGAGCCGGGTGGGTATTTGATTTAGATCTGTTTCAGTTTGTTTTGTCTTACAGGTGCGCGGAAGCAGATGTCTTCTTGGCCCCTCCTACCATTTAGTGTTCGTAATGGAGTGTAATTGACTAAAGAAATGTTATTCCCACTTTCTTATTTAGACCCTTTTCGAAAATTCGGATTAGAGTAGATAATTGAATATTGCCTTTGGCGTTTTCAATTTTTGAAATATAACTTTTCTTAGTTCCTGCTTTGATCGCAAGTTGTTCCTGTGTCATATTCGCGATTTTTCGTGCTTCTTTAAGCATCTCGCTTACAATGAACATTTGAGCACCTTCTTCATATTCACATCGGCTTTTAGTTCCAATTTCACCATGTTCCTTTTCTATGATCTCATCAAATGTATTTATTCCCTTATATTCAGTCATGTTTCTATTTTATAGTTTCTAAATACTCTTTCTGTATCCTCATTACCTTCGCAATCTCAATGATTCGTGTTTTTTGTGTCTTTTTTGAAAGCCATTACATAGAACAATCAGCATTCCTTCATCAAAACAACAGAATGCGCTTTAAATATTTGATTGGCATCCAGTTCATATTTCATAAAGTCCATCCTCATCTTGTCATAGAAGATAAAATCTTATCATGTACTCAGTCAACCAACTTTATCAATTCAAGTTCACACTAAATTTTCTGTTTAACCTTTATATCCAGTATTTTATAAAAGTCAATGAAGTAGTCTCCATGAAATATTAATTGTCTTTTCAAAAGCATAATGTTATCTTCAAAGATAACAATGTTTTTTAAGATGCAAAATAATTTGAGTTAAACATGCTTCACTGTTTCTCAATATGCACCCTAACAAGCATGAATTACATACTTTAACAGGACTTTGCATTGGATTTTGGGTGGATAGGCCTGGCCTGGGACAGATATAGTTCAATAGAGGTATTGATTTTCTTCTCCAAATCGCCGAAAGGTGATCTTATTTTTCGAAAGCTCTCTTCAGTTGCCTGGCTGTAAACGTTACCTATTTTCGAGTATTTGAGTCCGTATCATCCTTTTTATGTCAATGCGTTTCTTTGTAGTTAAGATGAGCATTTGTCCACGTTCAAACATGAACCAGGAGCAAAATTACTTTAGATAATTCATTCAACAATAGTCTTTTATTGCTTATATTTGAAACATATGTGCAACATACTAATTTTGATTTTTTCATCAATTTGCAGAAGTCAATTAAAATATTTACCATGAAAAACGCCGACGATTTTTTTGACAAAACCAGCAAACTGGCCGACCAGGCCGAAGAACGGATCAGGGAGGCTTTCGATAAGGCAAAAAAGAGTGACGCCTATGCGAAGATCTCGGATGCGATGGAGCAGGCAGGAGAGGCTGTGGAGAAAAAAATAGAGGAGTTGAAGCAGAAGGATATTCCTGGCAAGGCGGAAAAATTTCGCGACCAGGCCGAAGCGCGATCCGAAAGCGTCATCGAAAAGGTGAAGGCTTTTGGCGCCAGGGTTGGCAACGAGGTCGATGATATGATCGATTCGCTGAAGGGGAAGAAGAAGGGTTGAGGATGGAAATTTGCGGAGTACAAGATCCGTGTTACAGGTTACACGTTGCGGGATACCGGATGGATGCCTCTTACTTTACTTGCCCTGAGCATGGACTTCCCTTCACCTGTCGAAGGGACGAAGGATTCTTTAGCCTTATTCTTCGTGTACATTTGTGTAATTAGTGGTTTTATTTGTGTCCATTTGTGTCATTTGTAGTTAATGTCATGAGAATATCAGCATTGATTAGAAGTTTTATTTTTGCGGCTGCGGTAGGGTTGGTATTCCTGGTGGGTGGTTGCAAGACTGCGTCCAAACAGGCGGCCAATATGCATAACAGTCAGAATTCTCTTGACTGGGCAGGAGTTTATACTGGGATTGTACCCTGTGCAGACTGCGACGGGATTGAGACAGTTGTGATCATTCACAAGGATCTAACTTTCCGGGTTCAGACCAAATATATTGGGAAAAGCATTGAAGTATTTGACAAGCGCGGGACGTTTGTCTGGGACAAGACTGGCAGCATGGTCGAATTGATAGGTATTCCTGCGGGAACTATGCCAACCCGCTATCAGGTAGGTGTGAACCGGTTGATACAGCTGGATTTGGCTGGGAACATTATCAAGGGAGATCTGGCTTCCAGGTATGTGCTGAAAAAAACAGTACCGGCTACCGCGAGTGCTTCCATTGGCGGAAAGGTGGAGATTCCGCTGGTTGGAACGAAATGGTGGCTTGTCGAAATACATGGACAAAAAGTGATGAAAGGATCCGAAAAAACCGAAGATCCCTTCATCCAGCTGACCAAAGAATTCAAGTTCTCTGCTTATGCCGGATGCAACAGGATGTTTGGAAGTTATGAGCTGAAAGAGGGATGGCGGATTCGTTTCAATGGTGTGGCATCTACCATGATGGCCTGTCCGGATATGAAAACGGAACAGGCACTGGCAGAAGTGCTCACTACCGTGGACAATTACTCGCTAAGCGGTTCAAGGATGACGCTGAATAAGGCAAGGATGGCGCCACTGGCAGTTTTCGAAGCGGAGTAATAATAAAATTAAAAATTAAAAATTAAAAATTAAAAAT
>CAIUUO010000252.1 GCA_903902325.1 uncultured Bacteroidia bacterium | reverse complement strand
ACAGCAAGTATTAGCTGAGTTATTTTAATCTTCCAGTTCAATTCCCTCATCCAATTCAGGGACGTTTCAAGTCCGGAATAGAAGGTAGGTATAAAAACGAGTGTCAGCAAAGTGCTCAGACTCAAACCGCCAATGACGGTGATGGCGAAAGGTGCACCGATGGCTCCCACATATTCGTTATCTCCCATGGCAAGCGGAAGCATGGCTGCAATTGTTGCAATGGCCGTAATCAGGATTGGACGCAGACGCGACATTCCCGCCATTACCAGTGCACGATTTTTCCGGAATCCCCGTTTTCGGAGAATCTGGGTATAGTCTATCAGGATGATGCCGTTGTTGACTACAACACCGATCAGGATGAGAAACCCGATCATCGTATTGGAATTAAACAGGGAATTGTGCGAAAAGATCAGTGCCAGGAAGGAGCCGATTGCCGCAAGAGGGATCGAAAACATCAGCACAAATGGTGTGGTGACTGATTCGAACACGGATGCCAGTATCATGAATATCAGGAAGAATGCCGCAAGAATCAGGAATTTGAAATCCTTGAGTGTATCTTCCTCGTGTATGACCTGTATGGCAATCCCGGTAGGCATGTTGTAACTTTCGACGATTTTATCCACCTCTGAGCGGTAGGATTCAAGAAGCGTTTTTGATTCCTGGGAAGCATCAATAAATCTGTAACGCACCTCGACCTGTTTCTCCTGGTTAACCCGGGTGATGTTGGCATAACCGGAAGATAGTACCACATCGCTAATATTCTGGAGATCATGATATCCTCCTTTTGAATCGGCAATAGGTAATGTGCGCAGGTCGAAGGCAGAAGGGTTCTTTTTTGCTTCTTCGGGCGTCTGACCCTTTTTTGGCATCTGCTTGATCGTGATGTCATATTGATCATTGCCTTGTTTAAAAGGAACGCTAGTCGCAATTTCCTTGCTGAAGGAATTCAGTTCACTCGATATATTTGCAAGCGAAACGTCATAGGCATTCATCAGCATCGGATGAAAGGAAAGGTGAACTTCCGGTCTGTTGTTGGAATAACTTACACGAACACCATTCATCGATTCGAGGCTTTCAAGAAAGTACTGCAAATCGCCGGCAACATTTTTCATTACTTCAAAGTCCTCACCTTTGATGACAATTCTTTCCCAGTTGGAACCAACACCCATCATGGCCATAAAATTGCCGGTACCGGTACTTCCAACACCCATGCTTCCGGTAGAAGTTGACGTCGAAGATGCATCGGCAATATCGATGGTCCCTCCGGGGACATCGGTCATTTTGTTGGTGACTTCATCGCGGATCTGGGCCAGTGAACGTTTTGATATTTTCTGGAAATCCTCCTTCAATTCAATCATGACGCTTGCGCTCTCCACCTGAATCGTGCATGTCACGTCTTTTATCTCCTTGATATCCTTGATCCTGTTTTCAATTTCACTGACAACCTTGTCACTCGATTCGATGGTAGAACCGGATGGTAATGTGACATTGATCCGGAAGGCATTTGTCTTAACTTCCTGCTGGGTGCTCATACTGACAGCCAGACAGATAAATATGGTGACAAAAAAGACGAGAATGGCTCCGATAATAGTTTGTGCAGGTTTTCTCAGCGAATATTTCAATATCATGAAATAGGTCTGAACCTGCTTATTCCTAGTCGACATTTGGGTGAACTCCATGTTACCGCCTGCATTCTTTTTCAGGAAGGCATAGGCAAGCATGGGAACAAGTAACATGGCAACGGCCAGGGAAACCAGCAACGTGGATACGATGGATATTCCTATGTTCTTGCCAAGCAGTTTAATCAGATAGTTGTCTGAGAAAAGGAATGGCAGAAAGATGGTGGTGGTTGTCATTGTGGCAGCAATCACTGAACGCCATACTTCTGTAGTTCCCTGAATGACAGCATCTTTTGGAGACTTACCTGTTGCCCGCAACCTGTAAATATTCTCCAGAACTACCACACTATTGTCGAGCAGTATCCCTACTGCCAAAGCCATTCCGACAAGTGTCAGACTATTGATCGTTACATCCGCATAATAGAAGAAGTTGAAGGCAGTCAGTACTGAAATAGGAATGGCCAATGCGATGATTGACACGAGTTTGATGTTCTTCAGGAAGATCCAGAGTACAAAGATGGCCAGTAATGCACCCACCAGGGCCAATTCGCCGATCTGGTTCAGGTTCTTCTCCATAGTTGCTGCTGCATTGTTCTGGACGGAGATCTCAACCTCTTTGGATGCCAGTTCCTTGTTCAGTTTGTCTATCACAGATAGTGTCTTTTTGGACAACTCGATCAGATTGGACTGCGCATCGTTGACAAGGGTGATGGATACGGCATCTTTTCCATTGACACGTGAATAGGATGTCTGCTCCTTGACGCCAAAATAGACTTTTGCAACATCTTTCAACAGGATCGGTCCAGTTGCTATCACCAAGTTTTCAAGCTGGCTGAGATCGTCGTATTCAGAGGTAACTTGTACAGTATACTTCAGGTTGGAGCCATAAGTATCACCTGCATAGGCACGCGTCTTGTAATTTTGTGAAATTTTGTTTCGGATGGTGTTTGGCGTGATTTTATAGGCGTTGCAAACATCCATATTCAATTGAATTTCAATTGTCTTCTCATGGCCTCCAAAAATATTTACGCCGGCAATACCATCAATATTCTGCAGATCCGGCTTGATTTTCAGATCTGTAATATTTCTGACCTGGTCGATTCCGCCGGAACCGCGAACCTGCAATTGCATAAATTGCGAATTCAATTGATTGAGGTCAACTTTCACAACTGTTACCACAAATTGCGTAGGAATCGATGCCTTTATCTCGCTGATTTTCTCCTGAAGTTTCAGGTAGGTGTATTTGAAATTGACCTTTTTATTGAACTGAACCATGATTGATCCGCGACGTGATTGGCACGTTGACTCCATGTCCTCGATGCCCTGCAAGGTACCGATGGCGCCTTCGAGCGGAATAATGGCCTGACTCTCCATGAATTTCGGATCTACCTCCTGGGTACAGGTAACCTGTACATACAGTATCGGCAGCTCGGCATTCGGGATTAGTTCCATGGAAAGGTTTTTCCAGGAAACATATCCCAACATGCTGAGCCCGAGGAAGAGCATGCTGATCAATATCTTTCTTTTTATAATGAAGTCCATCCTTTGAAAATTGTTGGTTTAATCGTTCTGATCGATGGGTTTATTGCTTGTCAAAAGATCGTAAACACAAGGTATCACAACCAGTGTAAGCAATGTACTGGTAACCATACCCCCGATTACTGCCAATGCCATAGGGGACCTGAGTGCAACGCTATCGCCAAATCCGAGTGTTAGAGGGACAAGAGCTACAACCGTGATGATACTGGTCATCAGAATAGGCCGGAGCCTTTGCTGGCCTGCCTGGGCTATCGCTGCCCTCTTTTCCATCCCCAATTCCCGCAACTGATTGATGCGGTCAACCAAAATGATAGAGTCGTTGACTGCAATACCTCCCAGCATGATAATCCCGATCAGCGCCATCATATTGAATGTTTGGCCGAGTATGAAAAAGAGGATAACAGTACCTACAATGGCAAATGGTATGGATAGAAGGATCACGAATGGGTGAACAAGGGATTCAAATTTGGCAGCCAGAACCATGTAAACCAGAATAATGGACAACAATAACGCGAAGTTAAGGTTGTTTGAAGATTCCTGTCTTTTTTGTTCTTCACCTGAAATTTTGAATCGATAGTCATTGGGGAGTTCAACCCCGGAAATTTTGGACTGGATCTCATTTGAAATTTTGTCAAGGGAAGCACCCTTTTTCATGTCAGCCATCACTTTTCCGACCCTGATCTGGTTGGTATGGTAAATCTCTTTCGGCGCCATCGATTGTTTAAGCGTTGCGACTTCACTTAATCTGATAACCTGGGTACCATTGCGGAGAATCATGTCTCCCATCTCTGACATTGCCAGTTTTGGGAGATGGATGGTGATATCGCGAAGTTCACCGTTTTTATCGTACTGTCCTACGAGTTGTCCTGTTAATTTGGCCGTAATCTGAGTAACTATATCTGTCACTGCCAGATTGTAGGTTCCGGCGCGGAAGCGGTCAACCATTACATTCAGTTCAGGATAACCCTGATCCATGTTTGTAGTAAAGTTATACAAACCTGGTATGTCCTGGATTGCTTTTTTGGTTCGATGTGTCAAAGAATCAAGAACAATCAGATCTTCACCCTTCACTTCTACCACTATAGGTGCTTCGCTGTTTCCCAAAATGCTTTGCAAAGCCGTCTCATCCTGGGTAAAACTGATTTCCATCTCAGGATTTTGGGCATACCATTCAGCAATTGCTGCAATAATTTTTGAAGAACTGATTTTCACACCAGGTTTCAATATCACTTTAATATCGGCCGTGTTGTCTCCTTCAAAGATGGATTCGTTGGTAGTAGCCAAACCTGTAGTCGGACCTACCCTTGTGTAAAGTCCCTGCAAATCATCTCCCAGAAACTCCCTGACCATACCCTCGATAGAAGCAGCGGCTTCCGAAGTACGCATAAGCATTGTTCCGGGCTTCATTTTCAGGTTAATTGAAAACTCTTTGCTGTCACTTTTAGGCATAAATTCGCTCCCAATATAAGGGATCAGAAAGAAGGATAAGCCCATCAGTACCAGTGAAACCAGAATAATATTTATCCGTTTAGGCAAGATCCTTGTCAAAAAATCGCTATACCCTGTTCTCTGTTTGATGGAAATGGATGCGCCTTTCTGGTTCCTGAAAAATCGATGATAAAGCATCGGTATGACAAAAATGGCAACGAAAAGGGAAGATAACAATGAGAAAGCAACTGTCCAGGCCTGATCTTTGAAGAGTGCACCTGAAGCTCCATGCATATAAATAATTGGAAGGAATACCACGATATGGGTAAGAGTAGCTGCAGTAATGGCACCGCCTACTTCCGCGGTACCGACTATGGCTGCCTCCTTGGCCGACATGCCATTCTCGTGGTTTCGGAAAATATTTTCCATGACCACGATGGCATTGTCAACAAGCATTCCTGCTCCAAGGGCCAAACCACCAAGTGTCATGATGTTAAGAGATAACCCATTGAAATACATCAGATTGAACGTGGCAACAATGGATATAGGTATAGACAAGCTGACTATTAGAGTTGTGCCGATGCGTTTCAGAAAGAAGAAAAGGATGATAACTGCCAGGATAATACCAAAATACATGGTATTCTTCACTTCATCCACTGCGCTTTGGATAAAAGTACCCTGGTTGGACACTACTGTGAATTTGTACCCTGGCAGCGCTTTTTCGATTGTGGCCAGAGCCTTGTTGATTCCGTCTACCGCTTTGACAGTATTGTATTTGGTTTCTTTGTAAATGGAGAGGGAAATACAGCGTTCACCGTTTATGCGCACAAGGTTGACCGGATCTTTATTTTCGAAGCTGACCTTTGCGACATCTTTTAAATAAGTCGGGGCCATTTCAGTTGTATTGGTCGTTCCTAATACGGTGGCCTTGTAACCGACTATCAGGTTTTCAAAATCCTCTTTTCCCTGAAGCAGACTTACTCCTTTCACCACATATTGAAGACCGGTTTCAGTAATAGTTCCACCGGAGATACTTCTGTTATAGGACTGTATTTTCGTCGATAGCTGATCAACTGTCAGATTGAACGATTCGAGGGCATACGGATCTGTATCTATCCTTACCTCATTTGTTTCAATACCGTCCAGATCAACCTGAGCCACACCTTCAACGCGGACAAGTTCATTGCGGATGTAGTTTTCTGAAACTTTCCTCAATTCATTCATGTCTTTGATCGTTGTATGCTTCAATCCGACGATCATGGCAGGTCTGGTATTCGGATCATGCTGTGTTATCGTCAGCTCAGTGATCTGCGTATTCTGGGAATAACTCGTCAGCGCTTTTTGCAGATCGAGGAATGCCTCGTCCATGTCCTTGTTCCACGCATATTCCACTGTTATCTGGGCAGATCCGGTCTGTGATATTGAAGAGGTCTGGGTTACCCCGCTCTGACGGGATGCGATGGCCTCTATATTTGTCACAAATAGTTTTTCCATCTCTTCAGGAGGCCTCTCACTCGACTTGATCTCCACGAAAATCCTCGGTGAATTCAGGTCAGGGAAAAGATCAATCCCCAGTTTTTGATACGAGATGACACCAAGCAGCAGTACCCCCAGCACCAGCATCAATATGGTAACCGGATAATTGACTGCAAAATTTGTCAATTTCTTCATTAGAAAAATATTTTAAGAATTGGTCTGCCAGCCGGCAGATAAACTATTTGACGATCTTTACTTTTGAATTATCCCTCAGGGTTTCAAAACCCTTGACAACCAAACGTGAGCCAGCTTTTAATCCTTCTATAACCTCAACCGATTTTTCATTCTCAAGGCCTGTTGTGATGGTTCTGCGCTGTGCAGCGCCCCTGTCAACGATGTAAATGGTTTTTCCTCTTCCGCCTGCAACAACAATATCTTTAGGAATAACGATTGCACTGTCTTTTCTGGCAATTTCTATATCTGCCTTGACAAACATCCCGGGACGCAATTTCAGGTCAGGGTTGCTGATGGTCATTCTGCCAATGAAAGTCCTTGTTTCAGTGCTGATTACGGGAGAAAGCTGACTGATCTGTGCTTTCAGGGTATCGTTGGGTAAGGTATAATTGGTAATATTGACTTCTTGTCCCAACTTGATGGTAGTCAGGTATTTTTCAGGCAGATTAACGTCCATCAGCAATTTGCTGTAATCCATCAGGGTAACTACGGCTGTACCAGAATTGATACGGGCATTGACAGTAATCTGTGGTATATCAACTATTGTCGCACGAAATAATGCCTTTACTTCGGTTTTTTGCATCTGAATTTTTGCATCCTCGAAGGCGGTTTTTGCCTGGGCAAGTGCAACTTCAGCAGTCTTGGTATCCAATAAAGTTACTCCTCCTTTTTCATATAGTGATTTCTGTTTTTCACTTTGAAGTCCGTCGATCTCAAAAGTCAGTTTTTTGGTATCAAATCCGATATTATTAACGACTTCAGGGTTTTCGAGTTTAACGATCACATCACCTTTTTCTACCAGGTCACCAAGCTTGTATGGCTGGCCTGTTCTGGGATTCGTGTTAAGAATGTAATTTCCTGCCATTTCCGTGGACAGCACTACCTGGCTAGCTGCACTTGCAGTACCTGTACTGTTAAGGTATTGAACGATCGGACCTTTTTTGACATCAATCACCGAAACAGGGACGGCGATATCATTTTGAAGTGTCGTTTGCTGGTTGCCGCAGGAAGCCAGAATCGGAAGGAAGAAGAGTAATCTCCACAATTTATTGATTTTCATATTAGTTATATTTTCTGGGATTAATTATTTTTTTAATTCTTTGGGATGCAGGTATTGATCAGGAACAACCGCTTCACCGGTCGTAAAGTCATACAAGGATATGATCTTCAGGTTGAGCAGTTCAAGTTTATAATTGATAAGGGCTTGAGCATATGCCATTTTGTTTGTGGACAACTGTTGCTGGAATAGATTCAGGTCCATACTGGTTAAATCACCGTTTTTATAGCGTTCCAGGTTAATGTCGTATGTAAGCTGTGAGTTTTTCTGATTTGAAAGTGCGATAGAAATCTGATCCTTCAGGTTACTCAGGTTTCTGATTGACTGCCTGATATCCACTTTGATCTGAATATCCTGGTTGGTATAACTCAGTTTTTGGGTATTGATGACAGCATCCTGAGCCCTGATCTGGGCAGCTCTTTGACCCCAGTCATAGATCGGAACATTAAAGGTAATTCCATAGTGAGGACTCTTGGTTGGCATGGAGTAAACATCAGCAATATTCGGATTATCGCCGGAAATACCAATCGACAACGCGAGGTCACCTCTGAATTCGTTCTGGGCTTTCACAGCGTACATGTCAAGAAGGGAGGTTTCAATACTTATCTGTCGTTGGCGTAGTTCCATGCGTGAGGCAAGCCCGTGTTCCAGTGCCTTTTTGCCATCCACATCGATCGGTGTCACCAATACATCCGTCATGACAGAAATTTCTTCGAAAATATCCATTCCAATATATTGTTTGAACTGATCTTTGGCACTCTCGAGTGCGACACGCGCAGAAGCCTTGCTTGATTTGGAAGTCTCGAGGTTCACCTCTGCCTGGAAAAGCTGCTCTTTCGCTGCAAGGCCGGCATCTACCTTATTTTTGATAATTTCATAACTTTTTTGTGTGTTGTCATTCTCTTCCTCATGTATGGTGAGGCTCATTTGCGCCATATAAACATTGTAGAAGAGTTGAGATACAGTTTTCTCCAGCGCCAACTTCTGAATTGAGTAACTTAACTGGGCATTTTCGTTGTTCAATTCCAGGGTTTTCAGGGCTACCTTTGTCCTGTTGTAGGTAAAAAGTGGTTGGGCAAGGCTCAAATTTAAATTATTTGAAAATGCCTTATTGGAAGTTGTAACCCCCTGGGCATCTGATGTATTGGATTGCCAACCGAAAGTATTGACAAGCGAAATCTTACCGTCCGTTGCCAGGATTGGTTGGTCTACCCTGAAGGTTCCTGATGAATTGATTAATTCATTTGTGAACCATTGAGATGTGCGGGAGTCAAATTTTCGGCTTTGGCTGTAATCGATCGGATTTAGGCTTAAAGCGAATTTTGATTTAAGACCTGCCTTTTGGGCATTCAGCGTCTCGGTAGTTCTTTGTAGGTTAAGGACTGTACTCTGAATGGCAGGGCTATTTGCCACTGCGATTTCCATGGCTTTTTCCAGGGTGAGAATAGTCTGACCCTGTGATTCAAATTGGAAAAACAGGAGCATGCAAAATAAGGACAGAAGCGACGTTATTCTTTTCATACGTATTTAATTTGTTTTTTATTTGCCGTATGGAACCCTCAGATTATTAGGCAAATACTTTTGTGAGCTTTTGCTACTGAGGGTTTCATGTTAAATATGATGTTTAATTTTCCTTGACAAGTTTAATGGCATCGGCATAAACAATTTTTGCCTTTGAATTATTCGTAAGTTCAACTTTAGCCGAATCCGAAGAAAAATGGTAGGTTCCGACCTCCACCCATGTACTTTCCCTCGGATCAGGTTTGATAACAGGATGATCGACCCCATCATCATAGGTGACATTGTAATTGTAGGTTTCTTCTGGTTGATTTCCGCCGTCCCTGTTAAATCCAAACCGTATTTTAGGAATGTAGGCATATACTTTGTAATATCCTCCATTCTTGATCGGAACACTCCAGATCGCTTTCCGGTCGCCCGTACCTCCCTTGCAGTAATAGGCAGAACGAATCTGTTTGCCATAAAATTGTTCATTGGTCGTAAGCGTCCATTCCACTTCGGGATTCCAAAGGTTCATTCCTTTATATTTCAAATCATTATCTTTGGATTCAGGCGTAAACATCCGTTTGAGGAAACTCTTTGAAACCGGCTGTACCAATCTGAATTCCTTATCTTCCGTATCAACAATGATTTCACGTGCTTCGGAGCCATCTGTATAGGGGATTACCTCTTCTTTGTCTGAGCCTTCTCCCTTGGGATCAATTTCCAGTTTATCAAACCTTTGTGATAGAGTTGAAGGAAGGTTGTGTGAAGCATAGGTATTAATAGTCATCATTCGGGGATCCCTGTTCAGAAGGAAAGTCAGCCGCTTAGACTCGGTTGGCCCGATAACAATGGTCTTTTCAATATTATCATCGGTACTGCTTCCCATCATTCTTCTGCCACCGCCGCCAAATCCTCCAATTCGAAATGTGACAGTAATTGCGCCTGATATTTTCTCTGTATTGGTCAAAATAAAACTCACAACTGTCTTGATCTGTTCGTCTTTTTGGATTTTAAAGGCTTTTGTATCCAAAAGGATGTATCCGGGTAAAGTGGCGGCTGTATACCAATTGGGTAAATATTGGTCGAGGTCTAATTTGAAATTGTTCCGCATTTGCTGGTTAAGTTCTTCTACGGGAGTTGTTTTGAATTTCCTTTCTTCCAGAAAAGTGCGGATGAAATCGTCAAATTTTTCAGGTCCGACGGCACCCTTCATCAGTGCAAAAAGAAATCCACTTTTGGTCTGGATAACATTGTTCAGAATATCAGGATCGTCCTGTTTTTCAAGAATGTCGGCAAACGACCTGTTTTGCAATGCAATATTTCCCTTCTCATCGCCCGAAAGTCCCATCATGGAACGCATAAAGCCGTTGGCGCCTTCAGTTGCACTTTTGGATAAATAGGATTCAACCACCCTGTTTGTAATCGGGTATTTAGCTGACGATATGAAATTGAGATAATTGTAATAATTCGGGAAAATAAAATAGGGATTGAGTATATCGACTACATTCGTAATTTGAGGACCACCGCCAGTACCGCCAATCCTGATTCCACTAAAATTCATATTGTTGACTTTGCTGCTGAAGAAGGTATCGTTGACAAACCTCTTCAGGTAATTCGCCTCCGTTTCGCGTGGAGAGATGGTTTGGTTGTCACGATCCCTGCCTTGTTGTGTGGCAAAACGTTTGCTCATGGCAAAATTGGCACCCGAAAGTTTCAATCCACCTTCGGGCAAGTAAACAGTTTCGGGTTGAACCTGTTCACCGGCGCTGGTCCAGGAGTGGTTGAAAGAACAGAACTGTGCAGGGATTTCTATCAATTGAAGCCGTTGGTACGGATATTCCCTGTGAATTTTGATCTCCCACGATTTCTTCAGATCACGGATCACAGGAACAATTGAATCTGTAAGCACTTTGAAATACTGGTCAAAAGTATTGTGTCCCTTGAAAAAGCTGAGCGTATAAGTTACATTGTCGACTTTGACGCTCCGTGTCTCATACTGTCCGATAGCGAGCGATACTTGTGTCAGTGGACTTTCAGGTTCAAAAAGCGTAGTACCATTTGGATCTTCAGTTTTCTTCCCCTGTGAAAATACGGTCAGACCTTTACCTGTTTTAACCCTAAGTTTGAATTGGGAAAACTGAGTAGAAAGCCAGTTTAAGCCCTTGGATGAGTAGCTGATGCCAGATGTCGGATACCAGTGGGTTTCCGGTGTCAATAGCAGATAGTTGGGTGTGATAAAAGCATGTTTTTTGTCCGTAACCCCGTTGCCGCTATTTTTCCAGGTTTCAAGCTGAAGAGGTGTTTGATCCAGGTAGCAGAACGATTCATCAATTTTTCCCTTGTACTGGACACTGATTTTCATTGAATCGCCGGATTGCAATGCTTTATCAGACTGTATCCTGATAAGTTGTAATTCCCTTGTAAAACGGGCTCCTGTTAGTTGTGTGACCTCAAGTCCGGGATTTAGTGTCAGCACAAATTCACGCATTTCTTCCTTTTCGGTATTTTTCAACTGAAGGGTAGCAGTTGCTGAAATCTGATCACCAAGGTGTTCAAGATCGATATCGCAAGACTGGACCATAATCTGTTTCATGGCGGCATTGTGGTTGTTCAAGGCGACCATTTCTGTCCGATGATGTTCTTCACTGTTGATATTGCTAACATAAATGAAGCCCAGAATAACGCCAAATCCCAGAAAAATAGCTGCGAAGGTCATAACAACCTCTCTTACGAACTTGGATTGAGACAACCGCTGCAATAACAGGATGGTGATGCAAATAAACCCAAGACCAAGAAACAGGTAAATTCCCCTGTGTATCAAAATTTCCTTCAGATTGGAAAACCCAACCATTTCAGACCAGGTCATAGGCAATTTGAAGGCCATGTAGTCGAAAATATAGTGGAACTTGTTCTGCAGGTAAAATAGGGTAGCTGCGATGTATCCGAGAAGGACCAGGAATGTAACAGCCTGATTCTTAATAACGGACATCAGGAAAAAGGAGAAACCCATGATGAAAATCAGCGTCGGGATGCTGATCAGCAGGAAATAATAGATGTATGGAAGCAGGTTGAACCGTGTGTACGGAGATGCCATGTTGAATATGGCAACCATTCCCAGCGCAATTACATTCAGCATCACGAATACCCAGATATTTCCAAGGGTCTTTCCAATCACGTAATCCGCATTGGTGATCGACCGCATGTAAACCACTTCCGTCGTATCCAGCTTCTTGTCCTGTTTCAGGAATTCAGAGGCCAAAAAGACGGCAATGACTGCCTGGGCAAGGTTGATGATGTAAAGATTGGTAAAAGGAATCATGGAAGGCAGGGCGATCATGTCGCTGTTGGGAAATCCTATGCCCGTCTGGGTCGCAAAGTTGTAGAAAAAGACAAAGACCAGGGACAGAATGGAAAAAATACGAAAGAACCAACTCCTGAACAGGGTCTTGGATTCGTATTTTGCTACCGCTATAATGTTATGTATTGCTCTCATTTTCAGGTTTATTAATTTTTTCTGATCTCTCGTTCAAGATTAAATCTCAATCCATTTTTGGTTGAGCTCATTTTCCATGAAATTTACATAGGCATGTTCGAGATTGGGTTCGATTCTCTCTCCCAGGTAACCATTGATATCTTTGGATACCACCTGAACTTCCCATCCTTCGTTGGAAGGAATGGAGGAAATAATCGGGTATTTTTCCTGAATTTCGTGGTATTCGGTATCGGTTGCTGAAATTTTCCAGACATTTTCCCTGGCCATTTCTATCAGTCGCTCGGGCGAACCCTTGTAGGAGAGAACACCCTTGTTCATCAGAGCCATATCGGTGCAAGTACTTGAGATGTCACCTACAATATGGGTTGAAAGGATGATGACCACATCTTTTTCGCTAAACCTTGTGAGTAGGTTCCTGAAACGTATCCGCTCTTCAGGATCGAGACCTGTGGTTGGTTCATCCACGATGATCAGTTTGGGGTCGCCGATAAGGGCCTGTGCAATACCAAGTCTCCGTTTCATACCTCCGGAAAGGTTGTTGGCATACCGGTTACGCGCCTCATACAATCCAACCTCTTCGAGCATTTTATCGACTGTATTATTTCTGACCTTTGTATTGGTCAGGCCTGCAAGCCGGGCAGCATAATCGAGGAATTCGTAGGTTTTCAGTTTGGTGAAGAAGCGGAAATCCTGTGGCAGGTAGCCCAGCATCGACCGGATCTCTTTTCTGTCTTTCATCAGATCCAGTCCGTCGACAAGAACCTGTCCGGACGAGGGTTTCATGAGGGTTACCAGGATTCTCATCAGTGTGGATTTCCCGGCCCCGTTGGGACCCAGTAAGCCGAACATGCCGCTTTCGATGGTCATGTTCACATCCTTGATCGCATGATTCCCGTTTTTGTAAACTTTGTTGAGTCCTTTGATCTCAATTTTCATCAGTAATATATCTTAAGTATATTCAAGTTAGTTAACAACTCTTAGCTTTAATTACGGAACTTTGACTTGGAACTGTGCAAATGGTTTAACTATAACTTATTAAATTTTCGATTCGGTCCCTGAGCATGTCGAAGGGTCGAAGGGTTGGATTTTGAAATCCACCACAATCGGCACATAGTTCACAGTAGAGCCTATTGT
>CAIUUO010000251.1 GCA_903902325.1 uncultured Bacteroidia bacterium | reverse complement strand
GGGATATCGTTGAAATCATCGAGAAACTCCGCTATGAAGAAAACGTGGAACGACTGAAGGAGACTGAACTATAATCAATTACAAATTACAAATTAAAGATTAAAAATTGCGCTCACCATTGTTGAGATTTTAATCTTCTTTCTTTTAATTTGTATTTTGTAATTTTTAATTTGTAATTAATGAACAACTTACAGCTTTTCGAACAAATCAAGAAAAAGCTATCTTTCCTCTGTGTCGGGTTGGACTCTGACATTCAGAAGATACCGTCTTTCTTGCTGGACACTTCAGATCCCCAATTTTATTTTAACCAGAAGATCATTGATGCAACGGCACCTTATACCGTTGCATATAAGCCAAATCTTGCTTTTTACGAGTCAAATGGTCTCGAGGGGTGGAATAGCCTCGAAAAAACAGTCCATTACATTCGCGAAAGACATCCTGAAACTTTCATTATTGCAGATGCCAAAAGAGGGGATATTGGCAATACGTCTGCCATGTATGCACGAACCTTTTTCGAAACATTTGATTTTGATGCAGTGACCATCGCACCTTATATGGGTGAAGATTCTGTAACCCCATTCCTTGGCTATCCTGATAAGTGGGTCATATTGCTAGCACTTACTTCCAACAAGGGAGCCTATGATTTTCAGTTCATGGCAGACACTCAGGGGGAAAAACTATTTGAGAAGGTTCTGCGCACGTCTCAGAAGTGGGCAGGTACTGAAAACATGATGTATGTGGTTGGAGCGACCAAAGCCATAGAGTTAAAAGGTATCAGGGAAATTGTCCCTGAACATTTTCTCTTGGTACCCGGAGTAGGAGCACAGGGAGGAAGTCTGAGCGAGGTTGCCGAATATGGAATGAACGACCAATGCGGACTTTTGGTCAACTCTTCACGGGCCATTTTGTATGCATCATCGGCACATGATTTTGCAGAAAAGGCGGGAGAAGCAGCCCTGGAAACACAAATTGAGATGAAAAATCTGCTTTTGGAGAAAAAAATAATCTGGTTTTGAGATCACAAAATTTGCACTCTTAATCAGTCCTTTACAGCCAAGAGAACAAGATGTTTTATCTAATCTTGTTCAAAATGAAATCGTTACAGTATGTTAAAAAGTGTTTAGTGGCCGCTTTTTTGGAAAGTATTATTACTTTTGTTGAGATTTTGTATTTAATTAAGATAGCATGGTTGGTAAAATGTTGACTTTGATTCTGGCTTGTCTCCTTCTTTTTGAAGGTGACATCCTCGGGGCAAACCCACAACAGAAAAAGGAGAAATCCAAAACGTATCCCTATTTGGCCTACCTGCCAAACGGATACCAGGAGTCTATTGGTAAGGAATGGCCCCTCATCATATATCTTCACGGTAGTTCTTGCAAAGGGAATAACCTGGAGCGTGTAAAAAAATATGGTCCCCCGTTTTACCTGGATCGCGGCATGCAAGTGGATGCCATCGTTATCTCCCCACAGTGCCCTTCTAATCGTAACTGGGTATATGGCGACTGGTTTGAATCTTTTTATGCTGAAATACTTTCAAAATACCATGTTGATCCTTCCCGTGTCTACCTTACTGGTATGAGTCTTGGTGGGTTTGGTACCTGGAGTCTTGCTTCAAGGTATCCGGATCTTTTTGCTGCAATCATGCCTTTGTGCGGCGGCGGCAGACCGGACATGGCCGAATCAATCAAGGATATGCCAACTTGGGTATTCCATGGTGAAAAGGACCGGAAAGTTCATTTAAACAGGTCTGAAGAGATGGTTGAAGCCATGCAGGAGGTAGGTTCAAGGCCAAAATTCTCCGTATTGAAAGGCGAAGGGCATGATATTCACCATGTTTACTCCGAACAAAATGTATATGAATGGTTACTTGCCCAGCATAAAAATTTCTATGACAGACTTGTGAGTATGAACGTGAATTTTTGGTCCCCGAAGACTGATTCAGTCATCTCCAAGAAAAGGGAAGAGATCATTAATGAGGTGAAACAATCCAATTTAGGAGGAAAATTCATTCTCAACACGCAGACCCCAACAGAACAAACCAAATCATTTTTCTTCAATTTCTTCAAGCCAAAGCCTGTGTATGAGCAGTCTACCTTGAAATAGAACAAGTGCCTAAAGTGCCTAAAATGCCTAGAGTGCCTAAAGTTTTGAACTCCGAACGGAATTGGATCGAGGAGCAAGTACTTTAGGCACTCTAGGCACTTTAAATACTTTAGGCACTTTTAAATTGGTACTTATGTCCAAAACCTACTCCTGGGGCATTCTTGCACCCGGAAATATTGCAGGAAAATTTGTAGCCGAATTAAAAGGTTTGGATAATGCCAGGATCCTTGCCGTAGGGTCAAGGGATCTAAACCGTGCCAGGGAATTTGCTGATATCCATGGTATTCCTCGATCTTACGGTTCATATGAGGAACTGGTGTCTGATCCTGATATCGACATCATATACATCGCCTCCCCTCATGTTTTTCATGCCGAACAGACCAAACTTTGTCTGAGGCATCACAAAGCTGTTTTGTGCGAAAAGGCATTTGGCATGAATTCGGAGGAAGTTCGTGAGATGATTGATACTGCGCATATGGAGCAGACATTTTTGATGGAAGCCTTCTTTACCCCACATCAGCCATCCTACCGGGAAGCGCGTCAATTAATCGAATCTGGTCAGGTGGGAGAGATTCTGCATATTCATGGATGGTTCGGATTCAATAAATCGCCTTACGATCCGAAAGGAAGGCTCTTCAATCCGGCTTTGGGTGGTAGCGCTATCCTTGATATAGGTTTATACCCCTTGTTTGATGTACTCTGGTTTATGGGCGAACCTTCCGAATTAAATGCCTTTGCAGACCTTACACCAGATAATATTGACCAGACAATTACTGTTAACTTGCAATATGAAGGAGGCAAGAGCGCTTCAATCTTTGCTTCTTTTCTTTCGGCAACAGGTGTTGGAACAGATATATATTGTGAAAAAGGAATGCTACGGTTAAGAAGGACCGGGGCGCTCAATCAAAGTCTTGAGATTCTTCTCCCAGGAGAATCTGTCAGGATTTTAAATTGGGACGAGACCTCCTGCGGATTAAAATTGGAGGCCTCTGAAACCATGAAATGCCTGTGCGAAAATCAGTTGGAAAGTCCTGTAATGAGTCACCAATGCTCAATCCAATTGATGAAGTTTCTCGATCTAATCAGAGAGAAAATTGGAACAATTAAACCATAAATTTTAATAGACTAACATATTTAAACCGTCAAATTACCTAAAATGGTGATGTAATGGGAAGTTGTTAAAATTTATGAATAAATGGTTTTTTTTCCATTGGTCTTATAATTTTTTAACAAATAAATTTGTCAGTAGCAAAAATTGTAATGAGTGTAATTTAAGAAATGTAATTTTTTTTATTTTTACGCCCGAATTAACATCTATTAACTAATATTTTAACATCACATGTCTAAAAAAATCGTGAGAATGGTTTTGATGTGCCTGTTTGTGATCTTTTCAAACAGTTTGATGGCACAGAATTCAATTACCGGTACGGTAACTGATGATACCGGGTCTCCACTGCCCGGTGCTAGTGTTGTTGTTAAGGGCACAACAACAGGAGTCATAACCGACTTCAATGGTAAATTTACTCTTTCTGTTCCTGCCAATGCAAAAACGCTTGTGGTCTCATTCGTTGGGATGAACAATGCGGAGGTAGCTCTCGGAACAGGCAAAACTTACAATGTGAAACTTACGACTTCTACCGTTGGTGTAGAGGAGGTGGTTGTTACGGCGTTGGGTATTTCACGACAGAAGAAATCATTGGGATATTCTGTTGCAGAGGTCAAAGGTGCAGAAATGCAGCAAGTAGCTTCGGCCAATGCCCTGAGTTCCCTTGCAGGTAAAATTTCCGGGGTGCAGCTCAGTAGTACAGGTGCGGCAGGTTCTACTGTGAGCGTTGTTATTCGTGGTGCATCTTCACTTACAAGTGATAACCAACCTCTTTATGTAGTGGATGGTGTGCCGTTAAATAACTCATTAAGCAACATATCCAGTCTTGGAAATGGTAACAATGTTGACTACGGTAGTGCCATTTCGGATGTTAGTGCGGACGATATTGAGTCCGTTTCGGTTCTTAAGGGACCTAGTGCTGCTGCGCTTTACGGATCCCGTGCCGGTAACGGTGTTATATTGATTACGACCAAATCTGGCGGTTCAAAGAAAGGGCTAGGTGTTACTGTTACTTCAAATACGGTTGTTGATAATCCATACAAGTATCTTGATTACCTGAACAATGGTTATGGTTACGGTCCCCGGCCGTACACCCAGGATATGCGTCCGAATAATGGAAAAGCTTACATGGACATTGACCCAACCCAATCAGCATGGAACGGACCAGAGTTGGATAAAGGTACTCTGGGTTATCAGTGGCCTTATACAACGGATGCCAGTGGAAACGTAGTTGCCACACCGCTAGTCAGTCATCCTAATAACGTGAAGAACTTCTTTCAGACGGGTTTCACAACAACCAATAACATTGAAGTATCAGATGCTACTGAAAGAGTAAATTACAGGTTGTCATTTAATGACATGGTAAATCAGGGGCTTATTCCCAATTCTGATTTGCACAGGAGAACGATTTCGTTGAATTCATCGATCAAACTGAATGATAAGATCAAGTTGAGCACGGTGATCAATTATGCAAACTCATTCGCGAAGAATCGTCCTTCACTTGGAAACGGTACCAACCCAATGCAGGCCATCTATGAAATCAACAACATGGTCGATGGAAATCTTCTGAAGGATTACTGGAAACCTGGTCAGGAAGGAATCATGCAGAATAGTCCCTACAAACTTGGTAATACCGGAAGTTATGTCAATAACCCCTATTTTGTTGCGAATGAAATTAATAACGGGTTCAAGCGTGACCGCGTTTATGGTGATGTGAAACTGGATATTCAGATTCTTAAGGATCTTAGTTTCTTTGCCCGTTATTCCATGGATACCTACCGTGAATTCAGGGATGCGAAAATTGCAAAGAGTTATACTTCTGAAAAGAATGGGTTCTATGGATTGCAGAATTTAAACAGGACAGAGAATAATGCTGATTTCTTGTTTACGTATACTAAAAAACTCTCTGAATTCAATCTATCGGCATCAGCCGGTGGTAACTCAAGGTATTATTATTCTGGTGATAACTCCATGCAAACCAAGAATGGAGGTACAGGTTTGGTAGTACCCGGTATTTATTCAATTACAAATACCCTGCAGTCGAATCTTCAGGTATCCTCCGGATCTGCTCAAAAGCAGGTTTATTCACTTTATGCGCTGGCTTCAGTGGGCTATAAAGATTTGGCCTATTTGGATGTTACGGGCAGAAATGACTGGTCAAGTACGTTGCCTGAAAGCAACCGTTCCTATTTTTATCCGTCAGCTTCTCTAAGTTTCCTGGTAAATAAAATGTTTGATTTAGGTCCAATCTTTTCACTTGCAAAGATCCGGGGTGGAATCGCCCAGGTTGGTAACGATACCAGTCCTTATCAACTACTTGCAGGACTGAGTCCGGGATCGTGGAATGGTCAGACAAGTTTTTCTGTTCCCGGCAACCTTTTAAACCCTACATTGAAGCCGGAGATCAAGACTTCAAAAGAGATCGGAGTTAACCTTGAACTTTACAAGGGTCGCCTTAAATTTGAAGGGACTTATTACAATTCAGACAACAGAAACCAAATTTTGGATAATACACTTTCACCTTCCTCTTCATACGGATCCCAGAAATTTAATGCCGGTCTCGTTAACAGCAAGGGTGGTGAAATTACGCTCGGTGGAACACCTATCCAAACAAAGGATTTAACCTGGAATGTGAATATGGTTTGGTCCAAAAACACAACTACCCTTGTAGAGTTGGCCCCTGGTGTTTCCCACATTATCCTGTGGACTGCGGCCAAAGGTGGTGCGGAAACCTGGGTAGGTGAAAAGATCGGTAACATTGTGGATGCTGAAATGAGTCGTGTAACGGACAAAGCATCTCCATATTATGGATGGCCGCTTCTGGACAGCGATGGATATGAGCAGGTCACAGGTGTCCATGAGGTCAATGGTAAAAGAGCTTCTCCGATCATTGGTAACTTTAATCCGGATTATATGCTTGGTTTACAAACTTCCGTTACCTACAAACGTTGGACGTTTGCTGCAAGTTTTGATTATAGGAAAGGGGGTCAGTTCGTCTCTCAAACATTGCGGTACAATGAATCTGACTTACACGGTTCACGAATCTTAAGTACATTTATCCACCCTCCACAGGGTACGGATGTGCCTACCTGGTTGAAAGCCAATGCCGGTCTTTTTGGTCCTAACGGAACTGCCTTCCCGGTTGTTGGGGGTATTTCGAGTGCATACGGTGGAATGCCATATACCGATGGTGGCATAACCCTCAATGATGGTGTATTCATGCCCGGTGTGAGTGGTTCTTACGATGCCAATGGCAAATTCACAAAAGATCAGGAATTTTTGTCAAGTCCTACCGACTATTACGGAGACTATTACGGATGGGGACTTACCAAAACAGCAACTTTCGATGCTGATTTTATTAAGTTGAGGGATATCTCTGTTACCTACCAACTTCCAAATCTGAAGTCAATTGGAATTCAGAGGGCATCTGTTTCCTTGTACAGCAGCAATATCATTCTTTGGACCAAAGCTAAAATTGGAATTGATCCTGAAACTGCTTTCCAAAGTGCCGGTGGTAGCAATGTGCAAATTGGTCAGTTTGCTCAGGGTATTGAGCGCGACAATGTCTCACCCTGGACAATCCCGGTTGGTGTCAAACTGAGTGTAAGTTTCTAATATTGAAAATATAAAATTGTGATATACATGAAAACAATATATTATTTAACTCTGGTTTTGGCGTTGGGAGTCTTTGCCTCATGCAAAGATCTTACCCAGGTGAACGTAGATCCCAATACGATCAGTCAGCTTACTGTGGATCCTAATTTTCTTATGACCTCGGTAATCCCAGCGGTTGTGAAACCCTACCAGGACGACAATTATCAAGGTGATTGTGCCGGTATCATGTCTTACCTTCAAAAGAGTGGCTGGGGAAGTGGATTAACCTATTTCAATTGGGTGGATCCGCGTAGTTGGGCTGGAAATTATGGAGATTTCAGGGATATAAATCTGTTGATTGACAGGTCAAACACGATTGGATCAGACTTTCATCTCGGTGTTGCACTGGTGATGAAAAGTTTTGAATATGGATTAATTACCAGTTTGTGGGGAGATGCACCTTACAGTGAAGCTGGATTGGGTGCAACCAATACAAAACCAAAATTCGATGCTCAGCAGGATATTTTTACCGGGATTATTGCAGATTTGAAAAAAGCAAATACGCTATTGTCAAAACCGGCTTCCAGTTATCCGAATGTAAACCCGATTGCTGACCCGCTTTATGCAGGAAATCCTGCAAAATGGCAGAAATTGGCCAACTCGCTGATGCTGCGCTATTACATGCGTATTTCAACGAAACTTCCCGCCGTTGCAAAAGCAGGGATCGAAGAGATTATGAACAATCCTACTACTTTTCCGATCTTCTCTTCCAATGCAGACGATGCCAAAATGGTTTATCCGGGTTTATCCTCCGGTGATTCATGGGCAACGGCTATTGCATGGGATGGAACACCGGCTCAAGGTAACTATACCAGACTTCAATTGTGTGCCGGATTCAGGGATGTTTTGGTTGCTGTGAACGACCCGCGTCTCCCGATCTGGTTTAAACCTGTCACTGTTCAAATCCAGGTTACTGATCAATATGCCTCTCAGGGTGGTGATGTTACTATTGGTAGTAAAAGGTATATTACAAAAGCCCAGGTTGTCGCCAAAGGTTATATAGTTTATGATCCTGCTACCTGGGTGGCTGCAACTCCTTCGGCAACAACGCTGAAGACGTTGATCGATACTGCTAAGTATGTGGGTATTCCATTGGCTATCGGTAAAACAGAACCTTTTACTTACAATCTGAATCCTAGTCCGTTGCAGGGTGGTGCCAATCAGCATGTATCCGCATTGACAGATATATTTTCTGCAAAAACAAATGCACTCTTACCGGCAAAAGCAATGACCTATACGGAAGTTTGCTTTATTCTGGCAGAGGCAGCCCAGAAGGGTTACAATGTTGGATCTCAGCAAACATGGTACCAGAACGGGATTCAGGCTTCTTTAACCTATTGGGGTGTTGGCAGTTCTTATGCATCTTACATTGCCAAACCTACAGTTGCCTACGATGGTTCTCTGAAACAAGTCATGATGCAAAAATACATTGCAGGCTTCCTGGCTGCTCAGGAAACATGGTTTGACTGGAGAAGAACAGGATTTCCAAGCATTACGATCGGAAACGCAGGTTATAAAAATACCTTGCCGCTTCGATTCAAATACGATCCTACTGAAACGAACGTCAATGGTGATAACGCTAATGTTGCCATTGCAAAGTTAGTTCCCACTGCAAATACCGGGCAAACCGGCAACGACGACTCCTGGTCTAAAATGTGGTTGTTGCAATAACATCCTATCGATTCATATTACAAAGAGGCTGCGCGAAGGTGCAGCCTCTTTTTTTTGTTTGAATTGTTCAAATAATGCAAAGAGTGAAACGAAGAAGCAAACTGTTGCACTACTTGAATCAAAAAAAGCACAATCTGTTCTTCTTTGTCATTCATTTGGGTTAAATTTATGTATAAAGCAGAACTCAGCATTTGTTTACTTATTAACCAATAAGAACCACACAGTTATTTATGTTGGTGTTACAACTGATTTACGTAATCGAATTATTCAGCATAAGACCTGCAGATACAAGAAGGCTTTTACTGCAAGATACAATGTAACTGAACTCGTATACTTTGAAAAATTTAAAAGAATCGTTGAAGCTATCAAAAGAGAGAAGCAACTTAAGGCAGGTTCCAGGATTAAAAAAATCAATTTGATTTTGGAAACTAATCCAAATTGGAATGATCTTAATGTTGAATAATGAATACCATTCATGAAATCATTAGTATTGTAAAAAAATTGCCCACATGAACCTTCGCGACCGGGATTTTTCCAATGAATTTATTTTCCAGGCCACGCGCAGCAGCGGCCCTGGGGGACAGAATGTCAACAAGGTAAGTTCCAAAGTTGAACTGCGTTTCAATGTGAAAGAATCTCAACTTCTGAGTGAGGAGGAAAAAATCGTACTGACAGAAAAGCTAATCAATAAGATCAATAAGGAAGATGAGTTGATTCTGGTGGCCCAAACTGATCGCTCGCAATTGAAGAATAAGGAAGCAGTCATTGAGAAATTTTATTTGCTGCTTGAAAAGGCTTTGATGCCTAAGAAAAAGCGATTCAAAACGAAACCGACCAAAGGATCCATCGAAAAAAGACTCGAGTCCAAGCGGGTTCGCGCAAACATAAAAGCCAACAGAAAAGAAACAGGTGAGTGATTTTTTTTATTATTTTCAACGTTTTATTGAAAATCACCTTCTGACAAAGAAATCCTGCAAATGTTTTAGGTTGAATCTACCTTGAGTGGAATGGTTACCGGATAATTGATTGGGTTCAGGCAGATAATAAAAAATTGTTTACTACCGATGAGTTATTCGATTCGTTTACTTTTAATGCTCCTGTTTGTTTCATCTGCCTGTTTTGCGCAACCATCTATCCCGGCCATTTTTGTATCAAAGGCGCCAACCATCGACGGACGTTTGAATGATGATGCATGGTCGCATGCCACCAGAATAGATCAGCTGGTCCAGCGTGAACCGAATTCAGGTCAGCCGGTTTCAGAGAAAACATATTTTTATGTCTGCTACGACGCCCATTTCCTGTACGTTGGTGTGAAATGCTATGATGATCCCAAAAAAATTACGGCAAAGGAAATGGCCAGGGATGTAAGTTTAGCCAATGACGACAGAATCCAGGTAATTCTTGATACCTACCTGGATCACCGTACAGGATATTGGTTTCAGATAGGCCCACGAGGTTCAATTGGCGATGCCACCATCAGCGAGAACGGTGCCGTATTCAACAAGCAATGGGATGGGGTATGGGAAGGCAAGGCAAGGATTGTTTCTGACGGTTGGGAAGCAGAAATGGCAATTCCTTTCAAGACCATGGGTTTCGATAAATTCAATCCGGATTGGGGTATTAAATTTATCCGGCATATCAAACGAAAATTGGAAATGTCCTATTGGCCCTCAGCCAATGTCAACAGTTATAAATTTCAGGTCTCAGATGCTGGTCTGTTGCACGGAATGAAAAATATTACCCAGGGAATTGGTCTCGATATCTCTCCTTATGTCGTTGGAGGATTGAATACAAAAAAGGGGGCAGACAATAAATATACAGCAAAGGCAGGGTTTGACATGTTCTACCAGATCACCCCTAGCCTCAAGGCTTCCTTGTCAGTTAACACAGACTTTGCCGAAACTGAGGTAGATGACCGCCAGATCAATCTGACCAGGTTCGACCTGCTTTTCCCTGAGAAAAGGGCTTTTTTCCTGGATGGAGCCAGCCTTTTTTCATTCGGGATTCAGGGTGATGACAATAATCCATACGGTAAGGGTATTATTCCGTTCTTTTCCCGACGCATGGGGCTGGACGACAAAGGATTGCCCATTCAAATCAATTTTGCTGCAAAGCTGACGGGAATGATCAACAACTGGAACATTGGCGTCATGCAGGTAAACGACGACCACTCGACAGGAAATACCAATTTTTCCGTTGCCAGGATATCCCGGAGTTTCGGTGAAGAATCATCTGTAGGAGTGATTGGTACTTATGGAAATGCTGTCTCGGCTTCACAGAATTATGTTGGGGGTGTTGACATGAAACTGGCCACTTCAAAATTCCGCGGGAATAAGAATCTTTCCCTGATCCTGTTTGGACTAAAATCAAATACCACCGATCTTTCAGGTAATGATGCCTCATGGGGAGGAACCGTTTCCTATCCCAACGACTTTCTGTCCTTTTACCTGGGTCACCACGAAATAGGCAAGAATTTTGTAGCAGGCATGGGTTTCGTTCCCCGAAATGATATTAAGGATACATACGGTAACATCCAGATCGGACCCCGTCCAAAGAAAGGGAAGATATTACAGGTACTGACAGGAGTAGGTTTCAATCATATTGTAAATTTCGCCAACGTACTTGAATCCAGGCAAGTGAATTTTTTACCCTTGAAAATCCGCTTTAAGTCGGGTGAAGAATTTTACTATTCCCTGACCAATAATTATGAATACCTCGACAAATCGTTCAACATCTATTCAAATTTCGTGATCCCAGTCGGCGTTTATGAATTCTATAGGAATACGCTTAGCCTGGTTACTGCCGGTAGTCGGAATCTGGCAGGCGACATTTCCTATGTATGGGGAGCTTTTTACAATGGTTCCCGAAATGATATCAACATGGGTGTCAATTACAAAGTGGCAGTTCCGCTGTTCGTAGGAGCACGTTACAAGGAAAATGATGTTTTTCTTCCGGACGGGAGTTTCACGACCAGGATCTATTCGGTGAATGTCAATATTCTTTTCAATCCCGACATCACCCTGTACAATTATCTGCAGTACGACAACAGTTCAGGGAAAATAGGAATACAATCCCGGTTTCAGTGGATTTTTAAGCCGGGTAATATGATCATCATCGCCTGGACCTCCAACCTTTCCAAACCCATAGACAGGTATGTGATGGATGAAAGTGCACTGAGATTCAAGATCAAATACAATATCAGGTTTTGAGCGTTTGACCAATATTTAGTTTGGAATATTGATTTGTGACCCTTTGTGTTCCTTTGTACATTCCTTCGCGTCCTTTGTGGTAAAATTTGATAAACTAACCACAAAGGTCTCAAAGGTTCACACAAAGGACTCAAAGTAAAATATGGTGCACGATCTTAATCCTCGATTTTGCCCGCCAGGGCATTAAGAAATAATCACAGTTCTGTTTACGTTTTAGTTTGTATGCGCTTAAAATTGCGAGAATGATTTTTACTGTGAAATCACGCTTGTCCTGCTGAATTTTCCTCCTTTCACAAAACTCTTCAGTTTTACTGTTCCTGAAACCTTGACGGGTTCAAGGTAGAGCTGACTTTGTACGGTTGGTTCGGAACCATCCGTTGTATAGCGTATTTCCAGTCCGGGAAACTGTACGTTGGCATACAACATTCCATCTTTAAGGATTGCACCCGGAAGGGGAACCCTGTAATTGTATCCACCATTCATCGTGGATATACGTGGAAGTTCCTTACCTGCCAAAGCATTTGCAATTTTATTCCAATCGTTCGTGATTTGGATGTCTCTCTCAGATTTGTTCTCCAGGGTTTCCCACTTTCTTTCCGGCGACCATGCTGTTTCCGAAAAAGCCATCAATCTTGGTAAATAGTAGTATTCGAGCATATCAGGACCTTTGATGGTTTCACTCCAGATCTGTGCCTGAACTCCCAGAATGTTTTTTCGGGCTTCGGGTTTTAAGCGAACCTTGGAGATATATTCCTTATCTGTATCAATGATTCTCCCCAAGGCAGTTCTGGTGGTTGTCTTGAAAAGATCGAAAGGGGCAAAGGCATAAAACTCTTTGGTATCCAAAAATCCAGCCCAATAGTTTCCTGGTTCTTCGGGATCCTTGTCGTAAGGGAAATCAAGATAAAAATTGGATACATCACAAAGTACAACCTTGTATCCGCCGTTGGCCATTTTGTAACCCAGATCTTCGGCGCCTTCCATGTTGTTCCAGAGATAGGGGAGGAGACCCTTACCCGTAAATTTTAAGTTGGGTTCAGATTTACCATCGGCACCCGTCAACAGAAATTGTTCTTCCCATCCTCCAATTTCCTTGACCCCGTTGCTTTTCAGAATCTCTGAGATTCGACTGAAGCAATATGCCTGTAAACTTTTATCGTCAGGCTTAATCTCAGGATGTTCGGCCAGCAATTTTTTTACTATTGGTGAACCGTTCCAGCAACCGGGGGCTACTTCATCACCACCTGTATGGAAAATCTCCATGGGAAGACCTGCCTGATTGTACATCTGCTTGATTCCCTTTACTGCAGTTTCATAGAAATGATAAATTGATTCGCGTCCCACGCATACCACATTGTCATGATAACCTTGTGCGGAAATATATCTTGAGGTATCATCCGGATCGATCAGCCTAAACTCGTTGGCCTCGGCTTCCTTCCCCTCCTTCATGAGTTTCTGATACCTGAATTCCATTGATTTGATCGCAGACCTTACATGTGCCGGGAAATTTACTACCGGAATAACGGTGATATGACGTTCCTTGGCATAGTTCAGCATCTCCACAAAATCCTCTGAGGTAAACCAGCCGGTTCCATACCCTTCGCCGGCATTGGCATATGGACCACTTCCGTAAGAGGGGTGAAGCAGCGGATCACTCATTTTACCATGCTGTCTGGCGCTTCCAATCTGTGTCAATTCAGGAAGACCCGGTATTTCGACCCTCCAGCCTTCGTCTTCCATGAAATAGAAAAGAAATCTGTTCAGTTTGTAAAAGGCCATGATATCAAGCATTTTCAGGATGGTTTTTTTGCTCTGGAAATTTCGCGACATATCGAATTGCAATCCACGGTAGTGAAATCTTGGGGCATCCGTGATTTTCATGGAGGTTGTTTTTATTTGATCCTTCTTGCTTTTGAAATGTTCTATCGGAATAGAAGCCAGGAAGCTTTGGATGCCATAAAAAACTCCGGCCGCATCAGATCCCCTGATGGATAGGCCGGTTTTTGAATCTAGAGTTAATTCGTAGGCATCCGGTTTCCTTTGTCCGTACGAAGCAGTTTGAAGCGAAAAGGATGGCAGGCTAACGGCTTTGCCCTTGACAAGCTTAAATTCTTTACCCGTCAAATCCTTCATTTTCTTAGAGAGATAGCTGGCCTCCATTTCCAGACCTTCACTGTAACAGATTGGCCAGGTATCATTGATTGTAATACTGTCCGGGCTGTTTTTGATTGAAACAGGAGATGGGATTACGTGCAGTTGTTGATTTTCAGGCAACAGACTGAGTGACAGATTTTCGTTGTAACGGCTTTCCGGTGTTGGAATTTGTGTCAGGTCTGCCTGGCTTCGCCTGAGTTGTTCGGGCCGAATAAAGGGTGCAATGGTTTGTTTTCCGGCAGGGACAATGGTCAGTTCCTTGCCAGCCAAATCGTAAAAAACAAAGTAGATTCCGAGTGCGGCATCTGTCTTTTTAATCAGGAATCCCTTGCCGCAATAGCAAATCCTTATCGAGTCGCCAGTTAACAACCTGAAATTTTTGTTAGGAACCAGTTTGAACAAATCGCCATTGATGTGTACCACTTTTGCAGCCCTGACTGAATCTTCGACCAATGGAGTAGGGGGCATCTCAGAAAAGAACATCTCCCATCCACTATTTTCAAAGGTCATTTTGCTGTGATTGTAAATCGTGAAAGCGGCCAGAACCTGATCTTTACCTTGGTACATATTGGTTACAACTTCCCATTTTACTTCCAGTTCGGATGATACAGGCAAAGCCATCTTTTGCACATTGTTGCAGCTATTTATAAAAACTGAAATACAAAACAAGCACAATAAAAGGGAAAATTTAGTCATGATTAAAATTTTAAGTAGTTGTAGTTGAGTAATTTGCGACTTGTAAGATACAAAAATTCAATTTTTGGACGAAATGTTTCACAAAACGTCCTGTTGATTATCTTTAAACAGAATTGGAATCTAAAATTAGCGAATCTGTTTTAATTATTAACGATGACTGAAGCAAAACGACTCATCTCTCTGGATGCGATGCGGGGATTCACCGTTGCAGCCATGATACTGGTTAATTATCCTGCCAGTGAACTTTTTTCCTATGCGCCGTTGAACCACACCAAATGGAACGGTCTCTCTCCAACGGATTTAATCGCACCAATTTTCCTCTTTGTGGTCGGGGTTTCCATTGCCTTTGCCTACTCGAGAAGATTGGAAATGGGATTGCCGAAAGGTGAAATGTACAAGAAAATATTGTGGAGGTCACTAAAAATTTACCTTGTCGGATTATTTCTTAACCTGATGCCGGATTTCAATTTTACTGACCTTAGGTATACGGGAACGTTGCCGCGGATTGCCCTCGTATTCTTATTCTGTGCCATTCTATTTCTGAATACTGACTGGAAAAAACAGGCATGGATTGGCATCGGAATCCTGATCGCATACTGGCTAGCTATGTTGTTTATTCCGACTCCCGGTTACGACAAACCCATGCTTGAACCCGGAATAAACCTGGCAGCCTGGCTGGACACTAAATTTCTGCCTGGGATAATGTGGCAGAAGACTTGGGATCCGGAAGGTATCCTGAGTACATTCCCATCGTTTGTGACAGGTATTTCAGGCATGATTGCAGGACGATTGATGCTGAGTAACCTGGAGAAAAGAGACAAGGCAATGTACCTGATGGTTGGTGGATTTGTGTCAGTCATCCTTGGCTATTTGTGGAACCTTCATTTTCCATGCAACGAAAATATATGGAGCAGTTCATTCGTACTGATCACCTCCGGGGTGGCAGCACTCTTTCTCGGAACCTCCTATTATCTGATTGATATTCTGGGTATGCACAGATTCACGGAAGGAGGCATTATTTTCGGAGCCAATGCCATTGCAGTTTATTTCCTTGCAGATGTTTGGGCGCTCTTCTTTTATGAAATGAAAATCGGCGGTGCTCCCCTGAACGAACATTATATGACATTCTTTGCGGGAGTGGCTCCGTCCCCTCAATTTTGGGGGATGATCTATTCCCTGGCATTTGTAATGATCAACTTTATCCCGGCTTATATTTTGTACAAGAGGAAAATCTTCATCAAGTTATAGGAAGTGCCTAAAGTGCCTAAAGTGAACTAGAGTGCCTAAAGTATTTCGCTACTTGCAAAAATTGTTTGGAGACCAATAACTTTAGGCATTTTAGGCACTTTAAATACTTTAAGCATTTCTCAGTTTGGTAAAATTGTTGAATATGGCTTCTCTTAAAGCCTCTTCACCCAATTTTAAGGAAGCACCCATTCCGGCATAAACTATCTGAATAGAAACATCCGAATCGTCTGTTTCACAGAATAATGAAGACAAGGGGATCATAGGAATGGCCTGGTGGATCTTAGCATCCGGGTTTAGGATTGCTTTCCCGATTGAAAAGTTAAATCCTAATTTCAACAACCGAACAGTAAGTTGAGCGCTTCCGTTGTATCCGTGCAGAATCTTGATTACTGGAAATCCTGCAGCTATTTCAATAATTTCATCCCAGGCTTTGACGCAATGAAGGATCAGGGGTTTGCAGTGTTCGACTGCTTTTTTCAGATGAAGCTCGAAAACATCCTGTTGCAATTGTATAGGCACATCACACACTTTATCCAGACCGGTCTCTCCAAAAGCGATTAGATTCGGGCTTGCTGCACAACTGTCAAGTTCACGGGAAAGAATTTCCTGAGATAATTCAAGAGCATACCAGGGATGCAGTCCGGCTGAAAAAGGAATTCCCGGAATACCATGTTTCTCATGCAACAAAAGATTGTAAACGGAAATCACACCCGCCTCCTGATTATGCCGGTGGCTATGCAAATCAATATATGGATAAATGTTGCTCAAATGCCTTATTGAATCTGAGATCAGTCGTCTTTCTTTGATTCTGTTCATTTAAGAGAATTCCAAAATCGGAAATCGGAAATCCAAAATTTGTCTTCCATCAGTGGAAGTCGATGGTTCTGCGTTCACTGTTGCTTAACAGACAGGTTTCCAGTACCCTGATCGTCATCAGGGCTTCTTCAGGCTTGACCATCAGCGGCGCCCCATCTCGAATGGCATCATACAGGTTGGCATAAAAATGGGAATAATTTCCGGGAATGGTTTCTACCAATCCCTCGAAGTGAACGCCGTTCACGGAAGTATTGAGTTTGCCCCAATCGCTTTGAGGCTCTTTACCCCAACCTGGTTCATCCGGATACCTGTTTGTTTTGAGCATCTCTTCCTGCGGATCGGTTCCCTTTTTTACGAAGGATCCTTCCGTACCATGGATGATAAACTGGGGGCCCATTTCCCTAACCAGATAAGAGCAGCGAAGTATCGCTTCAAAACCGGCGTAATGCAGTCTGATATTGAATTGATCCGTTGTTCTGCCGCCTGTACGAAGAATGGATAAATGTGCAGTCACACTCAGCGGTTTTCCGAACAGAACCAGGGCCTGGTCGACGACATGAGAACCAAGGTTGAATAGTACACCCGTCCTTTCGTCACCGTCTTCTTTCCAGGATCCTTCCTGTATAAAATTTCTGTATCGGTCGTAATGACATTCGAATTCAACCACTCGACCCAGCAACTTGTTTTCCAATACCTTCTGTACCGTAAGAAAACCTCCGTCCAACCTGCGGTTTTGGTACACAGTCATCAATACGTTGTTGCGTTTAGCTATCTCTATCAATTTCACGGCATCTTCGCTGTTTTTGACGAAAGGTTTTTCAACTACGATGTGCTTACCAGCCTCCATGGCCATCTTTGCCATTTCAAAATGGAGATAATCAGGAGTATTGACCACTACGAGTTCGACAACCGGGTCATGCAATATTTTGTCGAAATCCTTGACAATGGTTGCCTGCGGATAAAATTTTTCAGATATCCGGTGATTTCTTTCCAGAATCTTGTGAATCTTAAACTGTGGCAAGACTTTCAATGCAGGACCGTGAAATACCTGTCCAGACATTCCGAATGAGCAAATCGCAGTAACTATTGGTTTCATTTGTAATAATTTTAAAAAGTGCCTAAAGTGAACTAAAGTGACTAGAGTGCCTAAAGTACTTGTTTCGCAAAATACACATTAAAACAACCCGTAATCTGTAACCCGAAACTAGTAACTTGTAACTTGTAACTTCTAACTTCTAACCTGTAACTCTTTAACTATTTCCTACAGCCATTTCTTTCTCTTGAAATACAACACCATCAGGACCGTTGCAATGATGCAAATGACCCAAAAGACCGGGTATCCCCACTGCCATTCCAGTTCAGGTAAGAACTTGAAATTCATCCCGTAAACACCTGCCAGAAAGGTCAGAGGTATAAACAATGCTGAAAATATGGTCAATACCTTCATGATTTCATTGAGTTTCAGGCTTACGCTTGAAAGGTAGAGATCCATCATGCCGGATGTGAGATCGCGCAAACTGTCGAGCGTCTCAATGATCTGAACGGTATGATCATAGATGTTTCTGAAATAGATTCTGTTTTCCTCATGAATCAGCGAATGGTCAGATCTTTCAATCTCGTTGATAAGTTCCCTAACCGGCCAGATTGTCCTGCCAACATAAACCAATCTTCTTTTCAGCCTGTAGATAGACTCCTGGTTTGCACCACCAGGATTGCTGACAAGTTCATTTTCGATGATCTCAATATTATCGCCTATGTCTTCAAGAATCTTAAAATATTGATCAATCATGATATCAGCCAGAGAGAAAGCAAGATAGTCACTCTTCATTTTCCTGACTCTTCCCTTTCCTGCGAGAATCCGCTTCCAAAGAATGTCAAACAATTCAGGTGCAGTTTCATGGAATGAAATGACATAGTTTTCCCCAAGAATCAGGCTAACCTGTTCGATTGTAACGTCATTTTCTTCGGGATTTAACAACAGCGCTTTAAATATCTGGAAAATATAATGATCCCTTTCCTCCATGCGCGGTCTTTGTGAAGTGTTCGACAAATCTTCCAGTTCAAGCTGGTTGATGTGGAACAATTCACCAATATGGGTAACCAATTCTGCATCGTGTACGCCTGTGATCCTGATCCATTTAATCTTATCGTTCTCAAGAAATTTTTTTAACTGTTCAGGCCGGTCCAGAATATATTCTGCGACTTCCGATTCATTGTATTCGAGCAGTTCTATTTTGGTTTTTTCTGAACGAGGTTTTCCAATATACTGAACTGTTCCTGGAATTGAATCCATGCCAGAAGCCCTTGGTACAAACTTGTGGACATCTAATTTCTTGAATTTCGACTTTTTTTTCATCATATTGTCAGAGACTTCAATGTGATTAATTTTAAGTTTAATGGGTTTTGCTCTTCTTCATGGTTCCGCATAAAATTAGCAAATCTTTGCTGGGTATGAAATTTCAGCTGATTTTAATACATGGGGAAATTTAGATATGTTTGTTACGACCCATTATTTTTGAAAAGGAGGATTTGAAATGGTGGAAATAGTTTGAAATAAAAGAAATAAATTGAAATAAAATTTGGTGGCAAGTGATAAGATTTGATATTAAACATCAATGAAATAGCGAATGAGAAATTTGAAAGTAGTTATTACCCTGATACTTGTTATTTGGGTTTCGAAAATTTATGCTGGCAATGCAGATGATGTGGTGGTCCAGAAACTGACCAAGGCAGAGTTCTTCCAGAAAATCATGGATTTGGAAAAAAATCCGAAAACCTGGAAATACAGCGGAAATCTTCCCTGCATTGTGGATTTTTATGCCGATTGGTGCGGCCCTTGCCGGCAGGCATCTCCAATACTGGATGAATTGGCTCAAAAGTACAAGGGTAAGATTGTGGTTTACAAGGTAAATACGGATCAGGAAAAAGAACTGGCAGGCGCTTTTCGCATTGAGGGGATTCCAGCCTTCCTTTGGGTTCCGTTAACAGGAAAGCCAACCATGAGCAGTGGAATCGCGAGCAGCAAGGAAGAGACCAGGGCGATGTTTGAAAAGATGATAAATGAGATACTACTTAAATAATTTGCATAATGTTTCGCGCAAAGAACGCAAAGGTCGCAAAGGGGATTTTCTTTGC
>CAIUUO010000250.1 GCA_903902325.1 uncultured Bacteroidia bacterium | reverse complement strand
CGCAGTGCCGAACATCAGGCACGAGCAGTTTGATTATGGCCAGTACAACGGTCTGCACGACAACGGCCGCAAGGCAGCTGCTGTCATGACCTCGCGTGGTTGCCCTTTCCGTTGTGCCTTCTGCTCCTCCGCTGTCTACTGGGGGAGGAAGTACCGTTCCCGTTCCGTGGAGAGTGTTCTCACAGAGATCGACCACCTCTATAACGACCTTGGCATCCGGGCACTCCTCATTTTCGACGATAACCTCCTCATTGATCGCAAACGTTGCATCGCCATCAGTCAAGCCCTGTGCGACAGAAACTACGATCTGGTCTGGGCGGCTGAGGGAAGTGTTAAGGTGGATGCGGAAATGCTTGGATGCATGAAGCGCGCCGGATGTTATCGGATAGATTTTGGCGTCGAATCGGGCAGCCCCACAATTTTGAAGAACATCAATAAGCCGTTCACTGCCGACGATACGCGAAACGCCTTTAGGCTCTGCAATGAGGCAGGAATAAAACCTAATGCCTACCTGATTTTTGGCTCCCCAGGCGAGACATCTGAGACAATAAATGAAACGCTATCTCTAATGCTCGAAATTCAACCAGATTGTAGCGGTAGCCGCCCAGGGGTTTGGATTCTTCCGGATACTGACATATATGAACTAAGCAAGCGCCAGGGAATTATTACTGAGGAAACGTGGCTGAAATCAGATGGGACTTTGTATTATACAGGAGAGCATTCTGAAGAGGAGCTTAAAGCTTTAGAACGTCAATTTCGCCTCGGCATGATTCGCGGAAGAAGCAATATAAAGTATATGCTGGAGTTGCTGAGGGAACTACTTCCAGCACCGCTATATAGAGGCTTGAGAGCATTGAAGCGGAGCATATTTAAAGTGATCCTGTAACATACTGTATATTAACTATTTAACTACAAACTGAGGTACTGGTGTGAATGACGATAGCCCATTAGTTTCCGTAGTTATTCCTGTTTACAATGGCTCGAATTACCTAAACCAGGCCATTGACTGTGCTTTGGCCCAGACATATAGAAATGTTGAAGTCCTAGTTGTCAATGATGGATCGACTGACAATGGTAAAACAGAGTCCATCGCAAAATCGTACGGGAACTCAATCAGATATTTTGCCAAGAGAAATGGAGGTGTTTCAACGGCACTGAATCTAGGGATTCAGGAAATGACAGGCGATTACTTTGCTTGGTTAAGCCATGATGATCTATACCGGCCACAAAATCTGGAAATACAGATAGGGGAAATAAAGAAAACCCCTGGAGTGAAAGTCTCCTTTTGTGACACCCTCATGTTCAAGGACGACCCCCCTCCTTTCTTCAAGAAAACGATTGCCGCCGAGGAGGTAGAAAACGAGCTTGTAAAGGGAGCACAGGTTTTCTTCAAATATTGGGTTTACGCATGCTCAATGGTGATTCACCGCTCTTGTTTTGAAGAAACCGGATTTATTGATGAAGGACTCAGAAATTCGCAGGATATAGAGCTGGCCATGAGATTGCTCGACAACTACGATACCTTACATATTAAAGTGCCACTAGGCTTGAGGCGAAATCACTCTGAAAGCGGATACAATACCTACACAACTGCCGTTTTGAAAGAAGCATCAGAGGTGATAGATTCAGCAGTCAATAGTAAGGGTCTTGAATACTTTTGTCCCGGAATTTCTGATAAAGTTAGCATCGGTAAGCTGTTTAACCAGTTAGGAAATCACGTAATTTACAACAAGGAACTGGCGTCAAACTACTTTCTGAAATCTAAGCAGCATTGGCCATCCCTGCTAAACCCTAGCTTACTGAAATTGTTGGTTGGCAATAACATGACTAGGCATTATCTCCGGTACAGTGCCGCCTTGGCGCACAGGTTTAGAAGATATGTTCTGCTAAAACCCTACTGAAATTGCTGTTATCCGTATCAACTCTAAGAATATTCTAGAAGAAGGTAGCTCACAAAAATGAATTCGTCCCCAGTACAATACCTTACTCGTACACCGGTTCTTTTTCTGGTTTTTAATCGTATTGATACTACAAAGCAGGTGTTTGAAAAAATTAGGCAGACGAGGCCGCCAAGATTGTATGTTGCCGCTGATGGTGCTAGGTTTACCGCAGAAGGTGAAAATGAGAAAGTAGCTACGGTGCGAAATTACATTCTTTCGAGCATCGATTGGGACTGTGATGTAAGGACCTTATTCCGGGAAACGAACCTTGGCTGTAAGAAGGCTGTTGAAGAGGCCATTACCTGGTTTTTTGAAAATGAAGAAATGGGCATAATTATTGAGGATGATTGTGCGCCAACACCAAACTTCTTCAGGTTCTGTGAGTGGGCACTTAACGAGTATGAGGATAATAAGAACATCGGGCTAGTTTCCGGATCGAACTTAGTTGATTACAAGTTCATATCCCCCTATAGAAATGGTTTTTCAAGATACATCAATATATGGGGATGGGCTACGTGGAGAGATCGGTGGTCCCGCTACAATTCGCATCTTTCATTAACAGATCTGATTGAACTTGATGGTGAAATAAAGCGTGCTGGCTACTTAAGGCGATATGAGAGGATTTTTTGGAAAAACGTATTCAAACATACCATCACGTTTCAAACAACATGGGATTTTTATTTACAATACCAGTTCTTTAAAGAGGGCTTTTACAGCGTTTTCCCCTCAAAAAACCTGATACTTAACATCGGGTTCGGCCCTGAAGGTACACACACAACGTCCACTGTCCCCGACTACTGGAAGAAGAGTAAACCAAAAGTAAATTGCGACATCATGATGCTACCAGTGTTGGAGTTTGGAGTGCTGGACATCGAGCGAGACAGAGAGATGACGGCCACCATCTGGAATTGCACCCCCTTGAGGACGCTCAGGCTCTTAATAATGAATGTTGTTAGGTACATGAATATATGAACGTAGCACTGTGAAGCCATGAAACGAATACTGTTCATCTGCGCCAAGTACGCAACCAAGGCTGAGGACGCGTACCTGACCAACGACCTCGTCGATGAATACTGCCGCCAGGGATACCACGTAACGGTTGTAGCCTTGGGCGACGCCGACCTGGAGAGGGAGAGTGATATCCTATGCGAGAGAGTGATCGGAGTCAGTTCGTCGGTCAAGTACTTGAAGTATTTTTTGCTCTGGCCGAAGTTCACTAGGGTCCTGTTACGGGTGCTCTGCGCCAACAGGAGATTCGACGCAGTCATCGTCACAGCGCCCCTAGCCGTGATCTGGCCGGTCTCCACCCTGATGCCGTTCTTCGCCTCGGCAACAAAAATTGCCATCATCTTTGACATCTTCCCGCTACACCAGGTGCAGATGGGGAGCATCCAGGCGTGGGCCGAACGCCTGCTTCGGTGGATCGAAGTTTTGCTACTAAGACCGTTTTACGCCGTCACCGCGATGGGGCCCAACAACGTGAAGGTCATCTCTGAGTACTACTTCAAAAACCGTCTGGACGTTAACATCAAGATCGTTCCCCTCTGGGGCAGGCCTCACACCAACACAAACTCCAACATACAGTGCGAGGTTAGCGGCCCAATCCGAATAATCTTCGGCGGCCAGGTGATCAAGGGGAGGCGCCTCGACAAGTTGATCGAGTTTCTCGGCCTCCTGATCAACAGGGGGGTGGACATAAGGCTCTCCATTTATTCCCAAGGGAAAGGATTTCTCGATTTAAAGACTCAGCACAGCGATATTCCATGGATCGAGTTCCACGACCAAGTAAGCCGGGACTCGTACATCGAGACCCTGTCGCTCTACCACGTCGGGGCGATCGTTACCGACGAGTTGGTCAGTCTTCCCACCTTCCCGTCCAAAGTGATCGACTACCTGCAAACCGGGCTGTACAGCTTCTGCCTCGTCGAAAAGCAATCTGACCTGTACGAACTCCTCGGCAACAGCTCCCGCGTGCACATCAACTCATTCGATTTTTCCAAAGAGGGTATCGATTCCGCCGCCAGTTTTTTTTACTCCATGCGGTCGGATGACTCTTCTGTCGAGGCAAATGAACTGAGAGAACTTTTCACAGTGGAAAAAGCAGCACAAGGGATTCTGGCATGAGAGTTATTTTCGGGATGGTATTCAATTGGTATATATTCCTAACAGCACTAGCTTTGTTCGGAGCTCACGATTTTAAAAAAGTTGACCTTATTGGCGGCCTTGTGATGATCTGGCTTGTTTTTCTATTTTTCTCTATAGGTGTTTTTTCCCACTTTTCTGAGTGTCTCTTTAAAAAACTACCTATACTCAAAAAACCGAATTTAAGCTTTTCATTGCCTGTACTGGCAGTTATTGGTGGATGCCTGACCACATATATTGTTTTCTTTTATACGGGTAAAACATTAGGGGAGGTTCTTACCGATGTGATCCTTAAACAGTCGCTTTACAAAGAGTATCAGGCTTTTTTCGCTGAAAACGAACTTTCCGTGCTTTCGATAAAAAAAGCTCCGGCTATTTTATCTGCAGTTTTGCTGAAGTTGATTGTGATCTACACTTTTATATCCGTTTTGGTTGTAGACAAAGCTCCTAAAGCTAAAGAGTACCTCTCTTTGGTAGTTGTAGTTGTTTCGTATTTAGTTTTTTCTGTTTCTCGTGGAACTTCATTTGAACTATTTGAAGTTATTATATTACTTTGGTTCTCATTATCACTAAAAAAGCCATTTCAGAACATTCAAAGCAAATTTTTCAGCAGGACAAATCTTTTTCTTCTCTTGTCATTAATACTTGCAGTCTCGGCATATTCTTATAATATCTCTGCGCGGGCCTCATTTAATGAAATCGATGCGTGCGTTGCTTCATATAATTGTACTTCTACGGTATTCTATTCGTTGTTTCCTTCACTTTCCAGCCTCACCTACAAGTTGTCTGGCTATTTTACTTTTGGTATTTACTATATTTCGACCTTTATTAAATATTTATGGCTGGTTACGCCTGATAATTTTCTGATAGGATTCCTACCTCTTGGCTTTAACACCATTGATGTAAAGATAGGTGAGTTCGTATGCGGTG
>CAIUUO010000249.1 GCA_903902325.1 uncultured Bacteroidia bacterium | reverse complement strand
TCAATTAAATCTAAATCACAGGGATCTTAAAATTTTCGTAAACTATATGCCTTCGCAGAATATTTGACATTTATTTGACTTCATGCATTACAGCCTGAAATCAATGCAATCTCAACAGCTTGCAAAAATTGTTAAAAGAAGGAAAGAACGTTAATAATTGATATTTATAATATTAGTAGAAATTTTGATTACTTTGGGAACAGGTAGTCGTAGTCAGTGATTTTGATTTAAAGTTAACAAATTGGATTAAAACTTTACAATAATAGTTAAAAAACCTTAACTAATGATTTTTTGAAGAATAAAATTGAATTATTTGCAAAATTTTCGATTAACCTTTATTCTTGGTTAATATTCCATTATTAATCGGCATTTTATTTTCAATTTTCGATCGCTTTATCCTGCTAACTGCGAAAATCAGTAACCATATTACTGTTAAAATTGAAATGATACCAATTTTAAATAACTTTAATCATCAATAATTTTTAGTTAACCATTCTGACAGGTTCCTGGCTCATCTCAAATTTCAATATCCCTCCATCTTTTATCTCATTATGTCTTAGTCTGGTCCCTTTAACCAGTTTCCCATTCAACCAGATATTCGAAACATACCGGTTCGTGGAGGAAAAATTTTCAGTGGTTATCTGCAATGTCTTATTTCCTAAATGGATGATTGAATTCTTAAAAAGCGGTGCCCCAAGCTCGTAAAAATCTGATCCTGCAATGGGGTAAAATCCAAGTGATGCAAAGAGATACCAGGAGGAAAGGGTTGCACCATCATCATTTCCATCCACACCTTCTGCGTTGATATCGTATTTGTTATCCAGAATCCAACCTGACCATTTCTGGGTAAGATCAGGCCGACCCGCTTCATTGAAAAGGTAGGCAGAATGGATATCAGGTTCATTCCCATGCCAGTAATAGGAACCCGGATTCCAGCTACACATGGTTGGATCCGATTTTTCAAAAAATTCATTCAGCTCTTTCACGAAGGATTCATTCCCGCCGAACAATGAAATTAACCCCTTGGGGTCATAAGGCACTGCAAACCGCCACTGTAGGGCACTTCCCTCCACATAGTCCTTCGTATATTTGCCGTTGGAGTCGAAATAGGATAACTTAAACGGATTAAACAACCGGGAGAAGTTGCCTTTTGAATCCCTCGGCTGAAAATATCTCATTGCCGGATTCCAGAGATTCCGGTAGTAACCTGAATGCGCATAAAATAGTTTTGCATCTTCTTTGAAGCCAAGAGAATCAGCCAGAATGGCAATGGCATGATCGGCCCAGGCATACTCCAGTGTCCGGGATACCGCCTTATCCATTATATCTGTCGGACAATATCCATACTGGTTGTAGGCACCGATTCCACTCCTTCCGCCAAAACGGGATCCCTTTGGCGTAGGATTCAGTGCCAGGAATTTCATCCCTTCATAGGCGCTTTTGACGTCAAAATCGCGTATTCCCTTTTGATACGATTCGGAAATGACCATATCCGCAGGAGAGCCAAGCATCGATCCAGTGTATCCGCCTCCCGAAGGCCATCTGGGCAGATAACCGCCTTGCTCCTTCATTTTAACCAGCGAAACCAGCATATCGCGCTGCTCTATCGGTGCGATAAGCATGTAAAGCGGATGCAAGGTCCTGAAAGTATCCCAGAGAGACAGGTCCGTGTAATAGTTGAAACCTTCAGCCTTGTGGATTTGCTTGTCAAATCCCAAATATTCTCCGTTCACGTCCTGAAACAACGTCGGCATTTGGAAAGAGCGGTACAGGGCCGTATAAAAGATTGTTTTAAGCTTGTCATTGTCAAATTCAGGCTGAAGAAGAGAAAGCTTTTCCTCCCATTTGTTTTTCGCCTCCTCAACCAGTGCTTCAAAACTCTTTCCTTTAGTTTCTGTTTCCAGGTTTTCCCTGGCATTAGCCAAACTTACATGGGATATGCCAAGCCTAAGTTCAACAGGCCGACTGGATGGCTCAAATGTCAGATCCGCACCCAGGCCCTTACCAACTGCCTTTAATTGTCCCCCCAGAGATTTTGCTCCATCCCATAAAAGCGATTGATTATAAGGACGGTTAAAACGAGCGAAGAAATAGACAGTGATACCACCGTATCGTCCCGAAAAGGTTCCGAAAGTTTTGACTTCGCCCTCCAGTTCTCCCTTGTCGGGATGAAGGGTCACACTCCCTCCCTCTACCCTCTTGTCGCCCAGGATACTGCACACATCTATCAGTATGCGTGGCTGTTTCCCGTCGGAAAAGGTATATCGGTGGATGCCCGTCCGCATCGTAGAAGTGAGTTCAACCAGAACCGAAGGATCTTTCAGACGGACAGCATAGTATCCGGGAAAGGCACGTTCATCTTCATGGTTGTAGGGTATGAAGTTATCCTTTGAGTACTTTTTCCATCCATTTTCATCGGTGGAAGGAATAACCCTGAAATGCCCCCCGTCGGTCGCACCGGTCCCACTCAAACGCGTATGGCTGAATCCGATTATCTGATTGTCAATAAAATAGTAACCAGAGGTATTGTAGGCCTTTCTGCAGAAAAAGGAGGATTCCGTATCCGGACTCAACCGTACCACCCCGAAGGGCATGGATGCTCCCGGAAAGTTATTGGCACAAACCCAGAAATAACCTCCTGTCCCGATAAATGGCTGAACATTTTGCCCAAGTTTGCCGGGCTGAAAGGCCGTTTGCATTTGCCCGAACTTCTGATCGTTGCGGTAGGTGAAATAGCCGTAAAGTGTGCCAATAAAGATGACGGCAATGGCCAGAAGCACGCAAACAGCCAAAAAGGTTTTTCTAACAATGTTCATTTTTCAGTAGTTAATTTTGGAAACAGTTCGCGCAAAGATCGCAAAGAACGCAACGAAAATAGAAAATCAATGTTTCGTGGTTAACCAACGTATCTTCTATGTGTTCTTTGCGTGAAATTTTCACTTTTCACTTTTCACTTTTCACTTTTCACTCTAAACCTATATTTTCCGGATCCAACGCTCAAAAGAGACTTCCCCTTTTCTGTACCCAGAAATTTGAACTCTGTTGAATTCATTATTGAATTTCCATTCTCCTGTACCTGCTCAGGTTTCGCACATGGGAAATGAATGGTTGCAGAGGAATTGACAGGGACTTCGACCTCCAATATCAAATCATCATTCTCCTTCTTCCAGGAAGATAAAACCATCCCATTTATCGACTGATAAGATGCCTTTGCAAAGGTAAGTTCATTATCAGTGAAAGGATTGATCACAATATTTTGCCAACCGGCACCGGTCTCATTGGTCGAAATACCGGCCAGGCTATTGAAAAACCAGGCGATTACACTGCCGTACATCGGATGCGAATGTGAACTCGCACCGTCCCAGTTCTCCCAAAGCGTTGTGGCATGTTTACCAATGATATAATCACCGTACGACGGAAAATCCCGTTGGTTCATGACAGTGTAGGCCAAATCTGCTCTTCCGTTTTCAGTAAGTACTTTCAACAGGAGCGGTGTAGCCAGGATGCCCGTGTCAAAATGGTATCGGGTTTGCTGCAGCTTTTTAAGTACATTTTCGAAAACGCGTTGTTTCACCTTTTCCGGCACAATGCCAAAAGCCAGCGGGAAAATATTGGCACCCTGCTTCCCGTCCAGGTATTCACTTGTTTCGGAACTGTAAAACCGTCTGTTGATATTTGCCCTGATTCGTTCGGCCAAATGAACAAATTTCTTCTGATCGTCTGATTTTCCAAGGACTCCGGCTACTTTGGACATCAGGTCGGTCACATGGAAGTAGTAGCAGGTATTGACAAGTTCTGGCGACAACTTAATCTTTTCAGGTGTGGCCCAGTCGCCCAAACACCAGCCTCTGGGCTCCTCCCTGACCACAATTCCCAACGAATCGCAACGGGTGCCCAGGTATTCAACCCATTGAGCCATTCCGGCATAATGGGACAGAAGAACATTCCTATCCCCGTATGAAAGATAGTAAGCCCATGGCATAATCACGAAGGCCGAACCCCAGGCCGGACCGCCTCCTCCCCCGCCAAAAGGCACTGTATGCGGAACGTAACCTGTTATATGGTTGCGGGCATCCTCCATATCCTCAAACCATTTCCTGTAGAAATTGGTCATATCGAAATCCAGGATGGCGGATTCGACGGCTACCTGTCCGTCGCCTGTGTATCCCAATCGCTCCCGGTGCGGGCAATCGCTGCTGATACTACCGTGAAGGTTCCCCAACTGTGTTCTCAGGTAATTACTGTAAATCTGATTAAAAAGGGAGTTTGAACACTCGAAGTTTCCAGTAGGTGCTACATCGGTATTGACCACTTTCACAACCAGGTCAGTTGCCTTTGGCTGATACTTCAGTCCACTGATTTCAATTTGCCTGAATGCATGCCAGGTGAACCGTGGTTCGTAAATTTCCTCTGCATCTCCATTTAATATATAGGTGTCAATCTGATGGTAATCTCTCCCCAATTCCTCGATGTGCCTGATTCGGACCGTATCGCCCCTTTCACCATGCATTTTCAATTGTACCCAACCTGAAATCATCTCACCGGCACCAAACAAATATGAATTCGATGAACTGTTGATCAGAAAAACCGGGCTGATGGTTCTGGTTATTTTGTCGGCAGGAGCCAGTTGGGATTGAAGTTTCCCGGCAGGAGCCCTGACTTCAGTTGCAGATTGCCATACATGATCATTGTATCCGGGTTTGTCCCAATCTCCCAATGTCAATCTGGCATCAAAAACCTCTCCGGTAAATATACCATCATGGCGGAGGGGGCCTGTCGACATTTTCCAGCTTTTATCACTGCAAATTAATTGCTTGTGACCATCCAGGTAGGTGATTTCCATTTGAAAGATCAGTCTTGGCGTGCTGTACCACATGCAACCTTCGACAGTTCTGTCGCGCTGGTTGTACCATCCGTTGCCCAGTACTATCCCGACCACACTAGTGCCCTTTTTCAACTGATGCGTTACATCAAATGTATTGTAAAGAACCCGTTGGCGGGATTGATCATCATGGTAATAGATCAGTTTTTGCAGTCTGCGACTGTCGTAGTTGGTTTGCGCCGGAGCAAGCACCTGGTCTCCTACTTTTTCCCCGTTAAGGTACAATTCGTAGAATCCAAGTCCGCAAACTGTGATTCTGGCATAAGCTACCCCTGTCGCTGTGATGAACTCCTTCCTGAAATAGGGCGCCGGTCCGGAAACAGCAGAATCAGGATTGAGATCCTCTCCGGTACCGATCCATTTTGCCTTCCAGTCTGACGGTTGCAGGTATCCCATTTCCCATGTTGAAACCGGGCTCCAGGCAGAAACCGTGCCTTTCGAATCCCAGACTTTTACTTTCCAGAAGAGTTTCAGGCCGGAATTCAGCGCTTTCCCCCCGTAGACAATATTCGACGTTTCGGCTGAAAGTACCCTTCCGGAATCCCAGAAATTTCCCTGATCCCGATCCAGAAGACTTTCCTGATCAGACACAAGTATCTGAAAAGCAGACTGTTTCTGATTCCTTAGCGGAGTGGTCAGTTGCCATGACAATTGTGGAGTTGTTACATCTATACCAATCGGGTGAACAAGATTCTCACATTTCAGGTGAACAACATTTAGGGAACTTGCATTCTCCAGGGCAAAACTGTTACTGCACCTGAGCAGGAGAATGAATGATATAAATAACAGGTTCAATACCTTCATGGGAAAATAGTTAATTGTCAGATAGCTGTAAGCGGATGATTCTTCCGGGATTCGTGTTCAAATTTATAAAAATCCAATTTACATGAACCTGCTGATTTATTTTAAATAACAGATTAAATTGCAGTAGTATTTTCCAAACAAAAAAAAGAGTGGCATCGTATAAAAGAGACTGCATGACTGCGGTATCATTCGTTGATAAACCTGCATAAGATAAAAATTTCTATATTGACAAAGTGATTATAAAAGAACGAACTATGGCAGACCTTAGAACAACATTCATGGGGGTTGAGTTGAAAAATCCCATTATTCTCGGGGCTTCGAGCCTTGTAGAAGATCTTGGCGCAATCAAGAAAATTGAACGTGCCGGAGTAGCGGCAATCATTTACCGCTCTCTTTTTGAAGAACAAATCAATCTGGAACACATTCAGCTCGACGAACAGTTGGGTGAGTACAGTTACCGGAATGCGGAGATGGTCAACATTTTCCCGGAAGTAAAGCACAGCGGGGCTGCGGAACATCTGTACAACCTCGGTAAACTAATCGCAAATGTCAATATACCGGTTTTTGCCAGTCTGAATGCGATATATGATCAGTCGTGGGAAGATTATGCAGTCCAATTGGAAAAGACTGGTGTGGCCGGACTTGAACTCAATTTTTATGATGTGCCTACGAATGCCGAAAATGACAGCACGAAAATTGAGGCTCATCAGATTGATATTCTCAAAAAACTGCGGAAACTGGTTAAAATACCAATCAGTGTAAAACTTTCGCCTTTTTATGCCAATCCTGTCAATTTTATCTCGAAAGCAGACAAGGCTGGGGCAGACGGGATCGTGATTTTCAACCGCTTTTTCCAGCCAGAGATTAACATTGAAAACGAAGAATTCTTCTTCCCATTTGATTTGACGCATGAGAAGGATTACCAGATCACACTTCGTTTTGCCGGACTCCTTTTCGGGAACATAAAGGCTGATATTTGTGCCAGCCGGGGAATTTCCGATGGCAAGGATGTCATTAAAATGCTGCTGGCCGGAGCAGGTTCGGTGCAGGTAGTGAGCACCGTTTACAAAAACAAGGCCGAACATATTACCAGGATGATTGAATCACTTGAAGAATGGATGGATGCCAAAGGTTACAAGACCATTGATGAATTCAAGGGAAAACTCTCGATGAAGATGAGCAAGGAGCCCTATGCATACAGAAGGGCCCATTATGTCGATATCCTGATGAAATCGAACGAGATATTCAAGAAATACCCGATGGTATAAAAGAGGAAAGCCCGGTTCTGCCGGGTTTTTTTATGCCCATCATTTTACCACGAAGGTCACTAAGGTATACGCAAAGGACTCTAAGTAAAATTAATTGACATAGACAGAACAGACAATTTCATAATATGCCTAACTCTTCGGAATAGCCCTAAACCCTCATTGTCGAATCGTCGAATCTTTTACATTTTTGTTTGAAAACATGATTAATAACATGTTTTAGCACTTGTTTGCTCAAAATGAATGACTTAATTTAGTAGAACCTTACCCGGTATTTTTTTTATTCATTTAAAATTACCGTTATGGAACTACACAGACGGATTGTTGAATTGGCCGACCTCCATGGTCGAACCCGCGAAAGCCTTTTACCCATTCTCCAGGGTGTTGTTGAACAGGAAAATTTTCTCTCAAAAAGGTCGATGGCAGAAATTGCAAGGGAACTGGATTTGCCGGCTGCGGAAGTTTATGGCACCGCCACATTCTATTCTTTTCTTGAATACAGGAAGATGGGAAAATTTATCATCCGTGTTTGTAAAACAATCTCCTGTTCCATGAAGGGTAAAAACCAGATCATTCTGACCATCAAGGATATGCTCAAGCTTGAAGTAGGGCAGACAACCCCTGACGGAAGGTTTAGCCTGGTGGAAACAAACTGCCTTGGGTGGTGCCACAAAGCGCCTGCCATGGTGATCAACCACGAGGTTTTTACCGATCTTACTCCGGAAAAGGTCAGAGGGATACTGGGAGAATACATGAAGAAGGAGATCTGATGTGCTGATGAGCTGATTTACGAAAATCAGGATTGCAGCGTAATCGAAAATCGAAATTCCAAAATCAAAAATTAGAATACAGTTTTATTGCATCAAGTACTTTAAAATTCAGAGTGATGAGCGAGCAACATCTGTTATTGAAAAGGGTTGATTTCATCTTTGTACATGATGACGACTGGGAAAAAATCCTGCAGAAAACCATCCATCGTCCCAAACAAGAACTGATCAATGAGTTGATAAGCTCAGAATTGAAAGGGCGCGGAGGGGCAGGCTTCCCGACGGGGTTAAAATGGAAACTGACTTCCGAAGCTCAGGGATCAGAGAAATATGTGATCTGCAACGCCGATGAAGGCGAGCCCGGAACATTCAAGGACCGCGAAATCCTCACCCGGGTACCATACAAAGTCCTCACTGCGATGGCTGTCTGCGGTTTTATTGTCGGTGCCAAAAGCGGAATAATTTATCTGCGCGGCGAATACAAGTTTCTGGAACAACCGCTCAAGGAGGCCATCAATGAATTCAGTTATTACTGCAATAAAATAAACCTCGACTTCACTATTCGGATCTTCATGGGCAGTGGTGCCTATATCTGTGGAGAAGAGACCGCGCTATTCGAATCCCTTGAAGGCAAAAGAGGCGAACCCCGCAACAAACCTCCCTATCCTTCCGTTAGTGGGTTCAGAAACCGGCCAACGGTGATCAATAATGTGGAAACACTTGCACATACCTATACTATTTTCAAATACGGGGCCAAAAAATTCTATGACCTTGGCGTTCAGTATTCGAGGGGGTCAAAGTTGTTTTCGGTTTCCGGTGATACACCGAAGCCGGGCATCTACGAACTGGAGCTTGGAATGAGCCTGGAGGATTTCGTAGATGAATTCGGTGATGGAGATACCAAGGCCGTACAGGTTGGCGGCGCTTCCGGCTTCCTGGTTCCCCGCAAAAAATTCAGCGAAACAGCCATCGGATACCAGGGAAAACTGATCGGGATATCCCTCCCCACAGGAGGATCGATGATGCTTTTCAACAGTGCTCGTTCGATGTACAATCTACTGGATAATTATCTCGAATTTTTCAGGGAAGAATCATGTGGTCAGTGCACTCCCTGCCGTATCGGATGCCAGCAACTTCTTGCCGGAATAAAAGCCGTCAAGAAAGGCGAAAGGCCGGCACCCTATCTCGATAAATTGCTCAAATTAAGTGAAACGATGCAGTTTACCGCCAAATGCGGATTGGGACAGTCGGTGGCCAATTCGTTTGCCTCCATTGTCGAGAATTTCCGGGAGGAAATGATTTACTAATGTTAAATTGTCAAAGAGCATGGAGCATGGAGCATGGAACAATGAGCAGAGGGTTAATCGAAAGCAATCTTTTCAAAATTCACCTCTTTTTATTTCCTTATCCTCATATTCCATGCTCCATGCCCCATGCTCTTTGCCCCATGCTCTTTGCAAATATTAAAACTATAGCAGTTTAACGAATCATACCAAAATCCAATATCATGGCTGAAACCATTCATATCACAATCAACGGAATACCAGTCGAAGTAAAAGAGAATACCGTTATTCTTGATGCCGCAAAGAAAGTGAATGTGGTTATTCCAACCCTGTGTTACCACCAGGATATATGTGTAGCGGGAAATTGCCGGGTTTGCATGGTGGAGATTGCCGGTCAGAAAAGACTGGCTGCTGCCTGTGCCACACCCTGCGAGGAAGGGATGGATATCCTGACCAATAGCCTGAAAGTACGAAATTGCAGGAAACACATCATCGAATTATTGCTTTCAGAGCATAATGCCGATTGCACCAAATGTTACAAGAATGGAAAATGTGAACTTCAGTTTCTGGCTTCGGAATACAAAATTATGACCCAGGATTTTATTGAACTTAACAAGGGGAATACCCGAACCATCGACAACATATCTCCCAGTATTGTAAAGGACGACAGCAAGTGTATTCGTTGCCAAAGGTGTGTAAGAACCTGTGAAGAGCTGCAGGGGGTCAATGCCCTGGCTGTTGCCTACAAGGGGCACGAGATGAAGATCTCCACGTTCTATGAAAAATCGATGAATGACGTGGTTTGCACCAACTGCGGTCAGTGCGTGAACCGATGTCCTACCGGTGCGTTGGTTGAAAAAAATTACATTGAAGAGGTATGGGAAGCCATTTCTGACCCCGGGTTGCATGTGGTTGTTCAGACGGCGCCTGCGGTACGGGTTGGCCTGGGAGAAGAACTTGGATATGCTGCAGGGAACAGGGTGACTGGAAAAATGGTGGCAGCCTTGAAACGACTGGGTTTCGATGCAGTACTTGACACGGATTTCACGGCAGACCTGACCATCATTGAAGAAGGGACCGAACTGCTGGGGCGATTGAAAAAAGCGCTTGTTGACAAGGCAGATGTTGCATTACCCATGGCTACTTCGTGTTCGCCCGGATGGATCAAATACATCGAGCACATGTATCCCGAGTATCTGCCAAACTTATCTACCTGCAAATCACCGCAGCAAATGTTTGGTGCGTTGCTTAAAACCTACTATGCGAAAGCCCGCAACATCGATCCTACAAAAATTGTTTCCGTATCCGTGATGCCATGTACCGCAAAGAAATTCGAAGCGGCGAGGGCTGAAATGCATGACAGTGGATATCGCGATGTAGATTTCGTCCTAACGACGCGGGAACTGGCCATCATGATCAAACAGGCAGGAATCGACTTCGTTCAGCTTGAAGACATGGAATTCGACCGACTCATGGGCGAGTCGACGGGAGCTGCCGTAATTTTTGGTGCAACTGGCGGTGTCATGGAAGCAGCGCTCAGAACCGTGTACGAAATTGTTACCGGCCGGGAAATTCCATTTAAAAATCTGGCAGTGCTACCAATACGTGGTATGGAAGGAGTCAAAATGTGTACCGTAAAAATTGAATCTCCGCTCGAGGAATGGAAATTTTTGGAAGGGGTAGAATTGCAGTGTGCTGTCGCACATGGTTTGACCAATGCAAAAAAGGCAATGGATTCGGTCAAAGACGGAACTGCCTCTTTTCATTTTCTGGAGGTAATGGCTTGTCCCGGCGGATGTCTGGGAGGCGGCGGTCAACCCATTCCAACCAATGCTGAGATTCGAAAAAAACGAGCGGCTGCCATTTATGCAGAAGATATGGGAAAACCCATCCGCAAATCTCACGAGAACCCTGAAGTCATAAAAATTTACAACGACTTCCTGGGTAAGCCTCTGGGAGAATTATCACACAAATTGTTACATACCAGTTATCAAATTCGCGAAAGAACGTAGGCCGGAAACCCATTTTACCGTATATTTGCAGTTCAAATTTACATCATGGGAGTTTCTGGCATCAAAGAATGGAAAGAGGGTATCATCAACAATGCTGAGATTGATAAATACCTTGTAGACGGGAGAGATTACATTGACAATCAATCAATTTTTGCATCACTGAATCGGAACAGTCAACCTGACGCCCACTTCATCAGGGATATCTTACAAAAATCTCTTTCGATTGTCACCCTTGATTCGGACGAAACTGCGGCACTTTTACAGGTGAAGGATCCCGAACTCTGGGAGGAGATCAATCGCACCGCACTGGAAGTAAAGAAGAAGGTGTATGACAACCGGATTGTCTTCTTTGCACCGCTGTATTGTGCCAATCATTGTGTAAACAACTGTGCTTATTGCGGTTTCCGAGAGGCAAACACGTTGGAAAAAAGACGCATTCTCACGATGGATGAAGTCAGACAGGAAACCATTTCTGTGTTGAGAGAAGGCCATAAGCGATTGATACTGGTTTTCGGAGAACATCCTTCTACGGATGTGGATTACATGGTTGATTGCATCAAAACCGTTTATTCAGTGAACGAAATAGCCCCGAATTCTGGTCAGCCGACCAATATTCGCCGGGTCAACATCAATGCCGCCCCGATGGAGATGGCTAAGCTTAAAAAACTCAAGGAAGCCGGAATCGGGACTTACCAGGTTTTCCAGGAGACCTACCACCGTGAAACTTTTGAAAAAGTCCATCCGAAAAATACCCTGAAAGGCAACTACCGCTGGAGGCTGTATGCCGTGCACCGCGCCCTTGAGGCCGGACTGGATGATGTGGCCATCGGCGCCCTGTTTGGCCTGTACGACTGGAAATTTGAAGTGATGGGATTGCTTCAGCATACCCATGACCTGGAACGTCAGTTTGGTATCGGACCGCACACCATCTCCTTTCCACGGATGACGCCTGCACTTGGCTCCTGGTTGAGTGATCATTCCGAATTCGAAGTATCGGATGAAAACTTTAAAAAAGTAGTCGCTGTGCTTCGCCTTTCCGTACCCACCGCAGGTCTGATTGTCACTGCAAGGGAAAAAGCGGCCATCAAACGGGAGGTTCTCCAGTTGGGCTGTACCCAGACAGATGCCTCAACCCGAATCGGTATCGGCGCATACAGCGACCAGAAGAAGGAACTGAACAACGATGCTGAACAATTCACGATTGGCGATCCCCGAGACCTTGATGATGTGATCCAGGAGGTCGGGAAACTGGGCTATATCTCCTCCTTCTGCACGGCAGGTTACAGATGCGGACGCACCGGGGAGACGATCATGGGTATGCTAAGCCACTGTGTCGAAGGTAAATTCTGCAAACTCAATGCCGTTCTTACCTACCGGGAATATCTCAACGACTATGCCTCACCTGCTACCAAAGCCATTGGGGAAGAACTGATTAAAAAGGAGATTTCCGAAATTGAAGGCAACGAATATTTTCGGAATAAGCCACACCTGCTTACCCGGTTCCGACAGGATTACAGTGATATCGTCAAGGGAAAAAGAGACCTTTACATTTAATAAATATATTTCCATATGAAACCAACTGGATTTGCAAAAATTCAAAATACTTTCGCTGCCCTGGTCATCCCCATTGCATTTGTGATTGCATTGTTTGTCTACTTCGTCCTGATGGGGGCTTCATCCAATTTTCAGGGAAACAACCCTGACAACTCTCCACTCCAGGGGAATTTTCTAGGCATAATCTACAAGGGTGGTTACATCGTTCCAATTTTGATGACCCTGTTGCTGACAGTTTTAACTTTCTCTGTTGAAAGGTATTTTACCATTGGGAAAGCACATGGCAACACCACACCCGTAAAATTTGTAGCCAGACTGAAAGAATTTCTTGCTGCGGATGATATCAAAGGTGCCAGGGCGGAATGTGATCTTGTGCAGGGTTCCGTGGCAAATGTGGCCAAATCGACTCTGGACCAATACGAACTACTTGAAAAGGACAAGAACATGACCAAAGAACAAAAGATCCTTGCCCTGGAGAAAAATATTGAAGAGGCTATCTCGCTTGAACTTCCAGGGTTGGAGGAAAATTTGCCGACACTTGCCACCATTACCTCGCTGGCAACGCTTATGGGGCTCCTTGGTACCGTGCTGGGTATGATCAAGTCGTTTGCCGCAATGGCCAATGCAGGAGCGCCCGATTCAGTTGCCCTGGCATCCGGTATTTCGGAAGCGCTGGTCAACACTGCATTCGGTATTGCCTCAGCAGCCCTGGCCATGGTTTCGTACAGCTACTTCACGACCAGGATTGATAAACTTACCTATGCCATAGATGAGGCAAGTTACAGTATCGTCCAGACATTCGCCGCAAAACACTAATCAATGGACAATGGACAATTGACATTTGATAATTAAATTATGCCTAAAGTTAAGATTCACAGGAAAAGTACAGTCATAGACATGACAGCGATGTGCGACGTCGCTTTCCTGTTGCTTACTTTCTTTATGCTTACTTCAAATTTTACCCGGAAGGAAGCTGCCTTAATCAATACTCCTGCTTCGATTTCCGAGATAAAAATGCCGGAACGAAATGTGATACTGATCCTGGTGGATGCGAAGGGAAAAGTTTTCTTCGGCATCGACGGGCAGGACAATCGTATGGCCCTTCTGAGTAAGATGGGAAGCACCTACAACATCCGTTTCAATCAGGAAGAACTGAAAGAATTCAGTCTGATCAATAGTTTCGGCGTTCCTGTTACCAGGATGAAGACTTTCCTGTCGATGAAGCCCGGAGAGCGGGACGATCCTGCCATATCCAACGGAATTCCCTGCGATTCAACAGACAATCAGTTCAGGTACTGGGTAAGTGCGGCAAGAAGCCTCAGTGCGGATTACCGGATAGCCATCAAGGCCGACCAGGCTACGGCCTATCCGGTCATCAAAAAACTGATGGGCACGTTGCAGGAACTGAAAGAGAACAGGTACAACCTGATTACAAGCCTGGAAACAGCAGATGATCTTGAATTCAAATAGGAAAATTCATGGCTGAGATAGCTCAAAATCACAGGAGAGGAAGGAAGAAAGGGAGGGCAAAGAAATTGTCGACCAGGGTGGATTTTACGCCGATGGTCGATCTTGGATTCTTGCTGATCACCTTTTTCATGCTTGCCACCACCCTGAATAAGCCTCAGACCATGGAAATTGCCCTGCCATCAAAAGACAAGCCCAAAGCAGAAGAGCAAACAACTGTCAAGGCTTCAAAGGCCGTTACGATTCTTCTCGGGAAGGACAATAAGGTATTTTATTATGAAGGAACCCGCGAGAACGGGGTCGATCCTGTATTAAAGCAGACCAGTTTTGCCCCAACAGGACTGCGCCAGTTCCTGATCGGCAAGAATTATGATGTGATGGTCAAAGTCAGGAATCTGAAAGCTGAAAAAGACAAAAAGAGGTTCTCGGAAGAGGATTTTGAAAAACAGAAAACCGAAATCATCAAGGATAAAAAAGCTCCGATTGTACTGATCAAGGCGTCCGATGATTCAGTCTACCGTAATCTCATTGATGTGCTGGACGAAATGGCCATCTGTAACATCGACAGATATGCCATTGTGGATATAACGCCCTTCGATCTTGATCTAATCGCGAATATGACCGCAGAAAAACAGACCGGAAATGAGACCAAATAATAATCTGTTTTCTGAAGAGTGGTGTAATCTCGTTTTTGATCCGAGATACCGGGAATATGGGGGGTATGAGTTGCGGACAAACTCCCCCCGCAGACATTTCAAAGCCTTGCTGATAGCTGTAATCTTTTTTGTCATGGTCATCGCTACACCATTTCTCTTCAGGCAGATTTTTCCGAAAAAAGCTGAAAAGGACACACGCGTCAGGATGTTGACAGACATTAGGCTGGAACCACCCAAAGAGGATGAGATTCTGAAAGAAATTCCGCTTCCTCCTGAACCTTTGAGAAATACGGTCAAATTCACCCTTCCCGAAATCAAACCGGACGAGCAGGTAGCAGAGGAACCCCCTCCTACTCAAAAAGAAGTAATCGATCAGAAGGCCGCGATTGGCACTACCAGTTTTGAGAAAGGAACCGATGATATTACAGCTCCTGTGGCCACCAGCGACAACGCGAAGATGGCAGGAGATTCTGACATACCGTTTACGACCGTAGATCAGATGCCCCAGTTCCCGGGTGGTGAAAGGGAGATGCTGAGATTCATCAAGAACAACCTTCGCTATCCCCTGTCTGCACAGGAAAATGGAGTACAGGGTACTGTTATTCTCAATTTCGTGGTAGACCGCGAAGGCCAGATCATCAACATCAAGGTAGTAAAACCGATCGGGTTCGGATGCGATGAGGAATCCGTGAGGGTATTGCAAAAGATGCCACTCTGGACGCCGGGAAAACAGAGAGGTCAGACTGTATTGGTCAGTTTCACGATGCCGATCCGGTTTGTGCTGAATTAACATGATAAAATGAGAAACACTCTTATTTTACTGACAATACTTCTGCTTGTCTGCGGATGCCGTTTCTTCAAGGGAGATCCCTACAAGAATACGACGGTTTCAGGTACGACCAGGATTTCGGTGGATGAGACTTTTCGGCCTGTCATGGAAGCGGAGATTGATTTATTTAAAGGGATTTATGGGTATTCAGATATCAAAGCCTCTTATCTTCCGGAAAACAAAGCCTTCGAAAACCTGCTGAATGACAGCGTACAACTTATCGTGGCATCGCGCAAACTCACTCCGGATGAAATTTCAGTCATCAACAGGTTAAAACTATACCCGAAACAGCTGAAAGTGGCCACAGACGCCATTGCGCTGATTGTTCATCCTTCGTGCAGGGACTCTGTGATCTCGGTCAGACAAATCAGGGATATCCTCAGTGGAAAAATCACGAATTGGAATCAGTTGAATCCCACTTTTCCGGATGTAACTATCAGGGTACTTTTCGATAATGAGAAATCCGGAATCGTCCAATACCTGGCAGATTCGATCTGTCATGGTAATTTTTCGACCGTACATGCTTCTGCCCTGTCCTTCAACAGGGATGTGATCGAATATACCTCCTCCCACCCGAATGTGCTTGGGTTCATCGGTGTCAGCTGGATCAGCAACAAAAACGACTCGCTGCATCTATCATTTCAGCGTAAAATCAAGGTGCTTTCCGTCAGTTCATCTGACTCTCCGGATGCCGGCAACAGCTTCAAACCATACCAGGCATACATGCTGGATCAGATGTACCCGCTCATCAGGTCCGTTTACATCATCAATACAGAACCACGCAGTGGATTATCCACAGGATTTGCTTCATTTGTAGCAAGCGACAAGGGTCAGAGGATTATCCTGAAAGCAGGCATCGTTCCGGCCGTAGCACCCACAAGAGTGGTCCATGTCAGACCTGATTTATAATCAAATTGATATCCAACTGATGAAGAAGTGGTTTTTTGTCCTGTTTTTTTTCGGAATGATATCCCTCAACGGTTGGTCACAGGTCACCGGCAACCAGGGAAGCCGTTACCTTCATGAACAACAGTTAGCAAGGGCAAAAACCTGGTTTCAGGGTCAATTGATCAGTTCACCCGGAGACGAGAGGGCGCTGGTCGGATTGGGCAACACCTATCTGGCCCTGAACAAGATTGACAGCGCTCAGATAACCTTCCTGAAAGCAGTCGTACAAAATCCCGGAAATCCGTTTGCAATTTCCGGACTCGGAAAGGTGGCGCTGCTGAAAAAAGACCGAATGGGTGCGATCGACTATTTTGACCGTGCCCGGAGAGCGGATAAAACCAATCCGGAGGTCTATTGTGACATTGCCGCAGGATGCATGAATCCTTTCGGACAAGATACTATTTCCGCCCTTGTCTTCCTGAATCAGGGACTCAGTGTCAACCCAAAATATTCAGGTCTGCATTTATTGATGGGAAACCTCGCGATGATGAAGAAAAACTTCGGAATGGCAGCCAATGCATACGACCGGGCGGTATTCTTCGATCCACAATCGGCTGAAGGTTACAGGAAGCTTGGTTGCGTGAACACCATTTCACTGGCCTACCTGGATGCGCTGGCCGCTTTCAAAAAATCGGAGAAGATTGATCCAGGTCAGATTCTCTTGTACAAAAACCTGGGAGATCTCTTTTACATCACGGCCAAATATCCCGAAGGGGAAAAAGCCTACCAAACCTACCTGTCCAGGGCAGAAGTGACAATTGATGACAGGGAGCGCTTCGCCTTCCTGCTCTTTTTCAACAAAAAATACCAGGAAGCCTCTGAACAGCTTGAACAGGTTTTTGCCGTCAACAAGGACGAATCGGTTCTTCTGCGCCTTAAAGGATACATAGCCAGCGAAACAGGTGATTACACGAAAGGATTGGAATACATGGACCAATTCTTCCGGCTTCATCATGCTGATAAGGTAATAGCCACTGACTACATCTATTATGCCAAAATTCTGCACGAAAACGGGAAGGACCCGGCGGCGATCGAAAGTTACAGGAAAGCGGTTATACTGGATTCCTCGAAAACCGAAATTTATGGAGAGTTGGCAAAACTCTGCGCAGGGATTAACCTGCACAGCGAAGCCGCCGGTTACTACAAAAAAATGGCAGAGACAGGTTCCGACAAGGTGGTAGCTTCATTCCTGATCGGAAAAGAGTACTATTTCGAAGCAGAGTTTTGGAATGCAAAGTATGATTCAATCAGGAAGAAGTCCAAAGCCGACCGCGACCATGCTCCAGATAGTATCGCAGTCAAACAGAAAAGGCAACTCTATTATACCAAGGCCGACAGCGCCTTCACAGTAGTGAACAGGCAGAATCCCGAATATGCCGGAGGTTTTATCTGGAAAGGCAGATTGCAGTCACTGCTGGATCCGGATGCAGAGAAGGATGGCGCTAAGGATGCCTATGAAAACGCCCTGGTTATTTTATTGAAAGGCGATCCGGTCAAAAACCGAAAAATGGTCATCGAATGTTACAGGTATATGGGATCCTGGTATTATCTGATCTCAGAGAAAAATGCCAGGTCAGACCCGCAGCAATCGATTGAAATGCGAACAAAATCAATCGAATTCTTCACCCGAATTGCAGAACTCGATCCGTCGGATGCACAGGCTAAAGCCGTGCTGGCTAAGATGAAAGGTAAAAAACAGTAACCAGTCTTCTTTGCGTTTTTCTTTGCGGGGTTTCTCTTCGCGATCTTTGCGTGATTTAAATTTTTTTCTCACGCAAAGATCGCAAAGCAGTTCGCCAAGAACGCAAAAAAAAGAGTTTTCTAGAAGGGAAGAGAGTAGTAGAATCAGACATTTTTACGTTAATTTGTAAAACTGCGGATTACAAAAACTATGAATACAAAAATTTTGATGATTTTATTTGCAATCATTCTAAATATTCATTTCTAAAATGAAATCTGTCAATAAGTTAGTTCAATTTTGTTTTTTGTTTTTGATAGTGAATTTACGGCCTGTCATGCCACTCCTTGCTTCCGGAAAACATGCGCGGCTGGATCTCTTCAAACCCGGCGAAATATGGCCTGATGCCGATGGCAATCACATCCAGGCTCACGGTGGCGGAATCATCAAAATTAAGAAAACATACTTTTGGTACGGAGAACAACGTGGCCAGGGACTCGATGCAAAATACCGGTATGTCAGCTGCTATTCCTCGAAGGACCTGCTCAACTGGAAATTCCGGGGCAATGTGGTTAAAATGCTGCCACCTGATTCTATTTCAGACAAATGGGTATTGGAAAGGCCGAAAGTTTTTTACAATGCCGGAACGAAAAAATATGTCATGTATTTCCATCTGGACGACAGGGGTTACAAGGTGGCGCAGGTTGGTATAGCGGTTTGTGACACACCCGACGGTGAGTTCAAATATGTAAAAAGATTCAGGCCTCTCGGGCACGAAAGCAGGGATATCGGTCAGTTTATCGATGATGACGGAACGGCTTACCTCGTTTTTGAGGATCGACCGTTTGGCTTTCGCATTGCCAGGTTATCTGCCGACTTCATGGATGTTGAAAAAGAGATGACCCTGGTGAAAGCCCACATGGAAGGAGGCGCCATCGTCCATTACAACGGATTGTACTATTCAATCGGATCTGCCCTGACCGGCTGGAATGCCAATCCCAATAAATATTCGACTGCGCCTACGCTCGAAGGACCCTGGACCGAATTCAGGAACATTGCGCCCGTCGACGCCAAAACCTATGGATCGCAATCCACCATGCTGATCAAAGTCACAGGCAGCAAAAAGACTACCGTGATATTCATGGGTGATATCTGGAAACCAAAGGCTCAATACGACTCCAGATATCTTTGGATGCCATTGGAAATTGGTGATGGAAAACTTTGGCTTCCTGAGCCAAAACCCTGGAAACTGAATGTCAAAACAGGAGAAACTTTGTGATAAAATAAAAAACAAATTATATAATGATGAAAAAATTTAGCTTGGTCGTTGCATTTCTCTTTTTAGGCTATGCACTTATTTTTGCACAGGAAAAAACGGAAAAGTTTCGCAATAATAGTTGGGAATTTGGTGTAAATGAAGGATTAGCCAATTTTGCCGGATCTTCAGTTATTTGGGGAGCCTCCTTTGGCTATCACTTCAACCAATTCAACAATGACTTTAACATTGGTTACGGAGCATTTGTAAGAAGGAATTTTTTCAGCTTTGTTGCTTTGGAGGGTGCTTACAATAGTACTACACTTACTGGTAATCCCAAATCAGGCTATATTCAAAACAACTCTTATCGTACTAACATACATGAGTTTGATCTGAATACGGTATGGAACATGAACAACTTGTTGTCAAATAACAAATTTGATCGCAAAATTTATTGGTTTGTAAAGGTGGGAATTGGTCTGACACTCGTGCAATGCATCGTGTTTACCCAACCAGCATCTGTTTTAAATCCCTGGAGAGGAACACTACCCCTTGGAACCGGGCTTGCTGTGCGTTTGTGGCCCAATTTAAAATTGGATATCGGCACACAATTCAGTACGGTAAATACAAATGAACTGGATGGATTGATGTCAAGTGACAGACCCAGTGGAGATAATAAGGGTTTCCTTAGCGCACAGATTCGTGAACATATTCTTTATACATACGCTGGTTTTACTTACGTATTTGGTAAATAATCCGCAAGAATGAGGAATTAAGGTTGAACAAATGATAATGTTGTACTTTTTATCTTTGCGATCTTTGCGATCTTTGCGCAACCCTACCCGCAAAATTTCCGAACCACGGGAATCGAATCAACTACATTTAAAGTTACCAGTCATTCAGATCCAATTTTACCTGCCATTGATCTGATTCAAGTGTTTTAGGCCATCGTAGCCTGTAAAAAAATATCTGTGTGAATCAATATATCACCTAAAATATGGTTATCTTGTAAAAAACTTGGCGGTCAAATAAATATTTTATTTCCACAATCCAATATTATTCTGTCATTCAGCCACATAACGCCTTCACAACTCTCACTTCCCAACTTATTTGACCCTTGGGCAACAAAAATGGACGCGATGAAAAGTAAAACCACACAATTGGCAAAGTCGCCTACCGACTTATTGAATATGAATTTGTTATCCAACGACTTTCCCGTTGTTGGCATTGGCGCTTCGGCAGGCGGACTGGAAGCATTGGAGCAATTTTTCAGCAATATGCCAATGGATACCGGGATGGCTTTCGTGGTCGTACAGCATCTCGACCCAAACCACGTCGGCGTAATGCCCGAACTGTTGCATCGCATAACCTCCATGAAGGTATTTCAGGCAAGCGACAACCTCTTGGTGAAACCCAACTGTGTGTATGTAATACCTCCGAACAAAAGCATGTCAATACTGCGCGGCAAATTGTTTCTGTTCGACCCGGTTGAAACGCGTGGATTGCGTCTGCCGATTGACATCTTCTTTCGTTCCCTGGCCGACGACAAGGTCGATAGAAGTATAGGCATTATCCTTTCGGGCATGGGTTCTGATGGCAGCCTTGGATTGAAAGCCATCAAGGAAAAAAATGGCATGGTGTTGGTCCAGAGTCCTGAAACGGCCAAATTCGATGGAATGCCCCGAAGCGCCATCCAAATAGTTATTGCCGATATGATTGCACCGGCCGATGAATTACCCAAAAAGTTAATCGATTTTCTGAAGAATATTCCTGAAGTAAATCCTGATCTGGAAATTGATGTAAAAAGTATTGGAAACCTTGAAAAAATCATCATTCTGCTCCGCGAACATTCCGGTCACGACTTCTCACAATACAAGAAAAACACGTTGTTTCGCCGTATCGAAAGGCGAAAGGGCATTCACCAGTTCGACAAGTTAACCAGTTATGTCCGCTTTTGTCAGGAAAACCCCACGGAAGTTGAAATACTTTTCAAAGAGCTGTTGATTGGTGTAACCAGCTTCTTCCGCGATCCTGCCGTTTGGGAAAAGCTCAAAGAACAGGTTCTTCCGGAAATGATCAGCAAATTGCCCGATGGAACGGTTATGCGT